>NZ_JAIFJY010000013.1:0-210776 GCF_051835185.1 Klebsiella sp. K5-306 | reverse complement strand
ATTTTTTGCCAGGTCGAGACCAATACGTTTAATATTCATGATGGACACCTCCTCCAGTTAACTGTAGGTACACCTCAGTCTGGCACTTTGATGCCGTAAGGGGGAGGTGTCCATCACATCGGGCTACGAGTTTTCCACCGTCTGCGGGACAGTAGCCCGGACAGGTGCGCAGCACCGCCTCCGGGAAATTATGCCACTCTGCGCTTTGCTCCCGGGGGCGGCGCAAAGCGCCTTGCCCGGGCTACGAGTTCTCCACCGTCTGTGGGACAGTAGCCCGGACAGGTGCGCAGCACCGCCTCCGGGAAACGCCGGCTTGCACGATCTACGGGCGGTACACGTCAGGCGGGCCGGACGACCTTTAGAAAAGCCCAATTGGCCAGTGGTGGCCAATGACGTACAGCACCCCGGCGGAAATCACCCCGGCGACGATATCATCCACCATGATCCCCATCCCGCCGTGGATATTGCGGTCGAACCAGCGGATAGGCCACGGCTTCCACATATCAAAGATGCGAAAAATCACGAACCCGGCGGCAACCCACTGCCAGTCCATCGTCGGCAAAGCCATCAGCGTAATCCACATCCCGACAAACTCGTCCCAGACGATACTGCCGTGATCGTGGGTACCCATATCTTTCGCCGTACGGTGACAAATATAGACGCCGATGCAGATACTCATCATCACCACCAGCGAATAGAGCTGCCAGGGAATAAAGGTCAGCAAGTACCAGAAGGGAATCGACGCCAGCGACCCCATCGTGCCGGGGACCACGGGGCTAAGACCGCTGCCAAATCCCGTTGCCAGCAGATGCCAGGGGTTGCTCATCTTCAGCCGGCTTTTCGCCACATCTCTACTACGCGCCAAAATGGTCATACCCCTTAACGTCCAGCGTTACCGGCTTGCCCTCACGGGTGAATTGCAGGCCTTCCGATTCAGGAACGATCTGTCCAATACAGGTAAAACGCGCGCCGAGATTGGCAAGCGCCACGTCCAGCGCCCCGCGGTTGAGTTCAGGTACGGTAAAGCACAGTTCATAATCTTCACCGCCGGCGAGCGCCCAGCGCAGCGCCTGCTCCTTATCCACCTGGCGCAGCATCGCATCCGAGAACGGCATTGCATCAAGGTCGATGCGCGCGCCGCAGCCGCTGGCGTTGAGAATATGCCCCAGGTCGGAAATCAGGCCGTCGGAAAGATCGATGGCCGAATTCGCCAGATCGCGCAGCGCCTGACCCTGCAGAACCCGCGGCAGTGGGCGCAGATGACGCGCCAGGAGGTAATCCGCGTCGGTGGCATCTTCCACCTGCAGCCGATCCTGCAAAATCGCCAGGCCAGCAGCGCTGTCTCCCGGCGTGCCGGTGACGTAAATCCAGTCGCCATGCTTTGCCCCGGAACGCTTCAGCGCGCGTCCCGTTGGCACATAGCCGTGAATACCCAGCGTCATCGCCAGCGGTCCGCGAGTAGTATCGCCGCCAATGAGCTGCATATCGTAATAGTTAAGCTGTACGAACAGGCTGTCGCTAAAGGCTTCAAGCCAGGCTTCGTCCGCTTCCGGCAGGGTCAGAGCCAGCGTTAACCATGCCGGTTCGGCGCCCATCGCCGCCAGATCGCTTAAATTTACCGCCAGCGCTTTATAGGCGAGGTCGGCAGGGTCGATGTCGGGTAAAAAATGGTTTCCCGCCACCAGGGTGTCGGTGCTGATTGCCAGCGTTTTTTTCTCGGGGATATTCAGGAGCGCGCAGTCGTCGCCAATGCCGGTTTCAACATCAAGACGTGCGCTTTTTACGCGATCAAAATAACGGGCAATCAGGGAAAATTCGCCGCATGCCATACGTTATGCCTCAGAAAAAGAAAAGAATAAGGCCGGTTTGCAGAAGTGAGACTCTGCAAATCCGGCCCTGGAGTTTACTTTTTGTTGGGACGAATTACCGGGGCAGCTTTGTCCAGCACGCCGTTGACAAACTTGTGGCTATCTTCAGCGCCAAAGGTTTTCGCCAGTTCAATGGCTTCGTTAATCGCAACTTTGTACGGTACATCGCTACGCTTTGACAGCTCAAACAGCGCGATACGCAGGACCGCCTTTTCCACCTGACCCAGCTCATCCAGCAGACGAGAAAGGTACGGCTTCATCAGGCCGTCGAGATACGCGCTGTTAGTCGCCACTCCGGACAGCAGCTCGCGGAAATACAGAACGTCGACATCTTTTACATCCTGTTCCGCCAGGAACTGGTATTCGACATCAGCAATGTCGTTTTTGGACAACTGCCAGGAGTAGAGCGCCTGGACAGCACACTCACGGGCGCGGCGACGAGCAGCAGGTTTCACGGAATTCCCCTTACAAAAATCAGGCCTTGATGGCTTTCAATACGTTAATCATTTCCAGCGCGGTCAGCGCTGCTTCAGCGCCTTTGTTACCGGCTTTGGTGCCAGCGCGTTCGATGGCTTGTTCAATACTTTCTGTGGTCAGAACACCGAAGGCTACCGGGATTCCGCTGTCCTGAGCGACGTGCGCCAGGCCATTGCTTGCACCGCCAGCCACATATTCAAAATGCGCAGTGCCGCCACGGATAACGGTACCCAGCGCAATCACCGCGTCATACTTACCGGTTTTCGCCAGTGCGTCAGCCGCCAGCGGCAGTTCGTACGCGCCTGGAACCCAAACAACGGTAATGTTTTCATCTTTAACCTGGCCAATACGCTTCAGGGCGTCAATCGCACCTTCCAGCAGGCTGTCGTTGATAAAGTTGTTGAAACGCGCAATGGTGATGGCGACGCGAGCGTCCGGGGTAGCAACGTTAGCTTCAATAATGTTCATACTCTTCCTTCGGGTTCAGTTCATTTGGCCCCGCAAGGGGGGCGGATTCTATCATAATAATCGGCGCACTGCTTTCCCTTTTGACCAGGGAAATCAAGCGTTCACTAAATGCAGGCAAATATCCGGGCCTACATGACGTATCTCGTTGAATTTGAAATGGGGTGCTTGCGCTAGTTTCTCAAGCCCCGGCAGCGCGCATAATCCGCGCGCATCGCTGCCTAACAGTTTAGGCGCAATATAGACGATAAGCTCATCCACCAGCCCGGCTTGCAACAGCGCGCCGGCAAGCGTTGGCCCGGCCTCCACCCAGATCGAGTTAATTTGCTGTTTGCCCAGCTGCATCATCAATAAAACCAGATCCAGCCGACCGTTATGCTCCGGCACCAGCAGAGTACGTACGCTCTCCGGCCACTGCCGTTCATCTTCACGGGTGCGGGCAAACAGCGTTTCGCCCGCCTGCTGCACGATACGGTGCTGCGGCGTGACGCGATTGTGGCTATCAATAACGATGCGTAAAGGCTGGCGCAGATTTTCCTGCGGGTACAGCGCCTGGGTTTCAGCGTTGAGCTCGTCCCAGCGTACGGTCAGCGCCGGATCGTCCGCCAGCACCGTCGCGCTGCTGGTCAGAATAGCGTGGCTTTGCGCGCGCAGGCGCTGGACATCACGCCGCGCCTGCGGTGAGGTGATCCACTGGCTCTCTCCGCTGGCCATCGCCGTGCGGCCGTCCAGCGATGCGCCCATTTTTAGCTGGATCCACGGGAAGCCGGTGCGCATGCGCTTGAGAAAACCTTTATTCAGCGCTTCGGCTTCATTCATCATCAGCCCGTGGCTGACGTCAACGCCCTCCTGCTGCAAGCGGTACAGACCGCGCCCCGCGACCTGGGGATTGGGGTCCTGCATTGCGGCAACGACGCGGGTTACCCCTGCGGCAATTAGCGCTTCGCAGCACGGCGGCGTACGCCCGTGATGGCTGCAGGGTTCCAGCGTCACGTACGCCGTCGCGCCCTGGGCTTTTTCGCCCGCCATGCGCAGCGCATGCACCTCCGCGTGCGGTTCACCGGCGCGATAGTGAAAACCTTCGCCGACGATCTCGCCATCTTTGACAATCACGCAGCCGACATTCGGATTTGGGTGAGTCGTGAAGCGTCCGCGCGCAGCCAGCTTCAGCGCTCGCGCCATGTATATTTCGTCCTGCATGGATCAGTCCTGTAAGCGGGCGATCTCTTCGCCAAACTCTTTGATATCTTCGAAACTGCGATAGACGGAAGCGAAGCGGATATAGGCCACTTTATCGAGCTTTTTCAGCTGTTCCATCACCAGATTGCCGATCATTTTGCTCGGCACTTCACGTTCGCCGGTTCCGCGCAGGTGGGTTTTAATGTGGTTAAGCGCCATTTCGACGTCATCTGAGCTGACCGGACGCTTTTCCAGTGCTTTAAGCATGCCGCTGCGCAGTTTGTCCTCATTAAAAGGCTCGCGCACGTCGTTGCTTTTTACGACTCGCGGCATCACCAGCTCCGCCACTTCAAACGTCGTAAAGCGTTCGTTGCAGACCAGACACTGGCGGCGACGACGCACGGAAGAGCCTTCGCCCACCAGACGTGAGTCGATAACCTTGGTATCTACGGCGAAACAGAAAGGGCAATGCATAGCGCGTCCTGACAAGTAGTTAAACTAACAGGTAGTTTACCGCGAAGTGACCCGACAACAAAGAAAGAGCTTTTGAGACAAAGGATCTATAGTGCGTTTAGCCGAACGATCTACCATTAAACATCCTCTGTTAACGGAATCTCGACTATGACAAGACGTTATTTAAAGCTGGCCATTGTGGGTAGCATTTTCACCCTTAGCGCCTGCGCGCAGCAAAGCGAAATTCGCCAGATGAACCAGAGCGTGAGCACTCTGAGCAAAGAGATGACCCAGCTCAATCAGCAAACGGTAAAAATTACTCAGCAAAACGTTCTGAACGCGAAATCTAACAGCGGCGTATACCTGCTGCCGGAGGCGAAAACGCCAGCTCGCCTGAAAAGCCAGATTGGTACCCTGCGCATGTCGCTGCTCAATATCGCCCCGGATGGCGACGGTACCCGCCTCACCCTGCGCATTCAGGGGGAATCAAACGATCCGCTGCCGGCCTTTAGCGCGACGGTCGCCTCCGGGCAGATCAGCGGCACAACCGATAGCTACCAGGAGGTTAATGTACAAAATCAGCTCATTAGCGCTCCGGCAAGCGTCCTGGCGCCGAGCGATGTCGACATTCCGCTGCGCCTGAATGGCGTGACGCCAGAGCAGGTTGGCTTCGTTCGCATCCACGATATTCAGCCCGCCAGTATGCAGTAATGCCGTCTGCCGGATGCGTTCAACATCCGGCTTTTTTTCCGCTGTGCAAATCCACTTACAGATTTCCCGATCGGTTCACTAAAAATTGACAGGAATTATGAATTTCGGTGGCATTTCGTCAAGAAATGCATAAAATCGTGAACGCAATCGATTACCTATGTCTTCGTTATGTGAAACAACACATATTTTTGTGAGCAATGATTCCTATAATAGACGCCACAGAAATACGAAATATTTAGAAACGCTACGGCGATTCTTTTAACGCCTTCAGGCTTAATTTAAACAGTGGCATCATTATGAAAAAAACATTACTGGCAGCTGGCGCAGCTCTGGCGCTCTCCGCATCTTTCTCTGCCAGCGCGGCAGAAAACGACAAACCGCAATATCTGTCTGATTGGTGGCACCAGAGTGTGAACGTGGTGGGCAGCTACCACACTCGTTTTGGGCCGCAGATTCGTAACGATACTTATCTGGAATATGAAGCGTTCGCTAAGAAAGACTGGTTTGATTTCTATGGCTATATGGATGCGCCGGTATTCTTCGGCGGCAACACCGACGCGAAAGGTATCTGGAACCACGGTTCTCCGCTGTTTATGGAAATTGAGCCGCGCTTCTCTATCGATAAACTGACCGGTACCGACCTCAGCTTCGGCCCGTTCAAAGAGTGGTATTTCGCCAACAACTATATCTACGACATGGGCCGCAACAAATCCGGTCGTCAGAGCACCTGGTATATGGGTCTGGGTACCGATATCGATACCGGCCTGCCGATGAGCCTCTCCCTGAACGTCTATGCGAAATATCAGTGGCAAAACTATGGCGCATCTAACGAGAACGAATGGGACGGTTACCGTTTCAAAGTGAAATACTTTGTGCCGCTGACCGATCTGTGGGGCGGTTCACTGAGCTATATCGGCTTCACCAACTTTGACTGGGGCTCCGATCTGGGCGATGACAACTCTTATGATTTGAACGGTAAGCATTCACGCACCAGCAACTCCATCGCTTCCAGCCATATCCTGGCGCTGAACTACGATCACTGGCACTACTCCGTCGTGGCGCGTTACTTCCACAACGGCGGCCAGTGGGCGGATGACGCGAAACTGAACTTCGGCGACGGCGACTTTAACGTCCGCTCTACCGGCTGGGGTGGTTATTTCGTGGTCGGTTACAACTTCTAATCGGCTCGATTATCCCCGGCAAATGCGCCGGGGATAATTAAAGCTAACGCTCTTCGCACCTCACCTTACGCAAGAAATCACTCAATGAACGATCGGCTCGTTCGCTGAAATGACGCCCGGTGGCGGAAATCTCCAGACAGCGGTCGAGACGGAAACAGCGATAATCCTCACGCAGCTCGCACCAGGTCACCAGCAGCCAGCGCTCGCCCCAGAAAAAAAGCCCCAGCGGCAGCACTTCTCGCTGCGACTGATTTCCCGCTTCATCACGATAGCGCAGCGCGAGCGCCTGCTGAGCGGAGACCGCCCGATGCACCAAATCAAACTGATCTTTGCTATAGCCCTGGGAACCAAAGTCCGGTGCGAACAGCCGCGACTGCTCGGCCTTACGTCGGCTCTCCGCGGGCAATATCGCCAGCACCTTTTCCTGCGCCGATTCCAGCGCCCGGGACAGCGACGCGCCGCCCCAGGTTTGCAGTAGCCGAATAGCGGCTATCAGCGCTTCCGATTCCTGGGTTGTCAGCATTAACGGCGGTAAATCATAGCCCGCCAGCAGCCGATAGCCGCTTCCGGCCTCTCCCTCAACCGGAACCCCGGAAAGCGAGAGATCGCGAATGTCGCGGTAAATAGTGCGCTCTGACACGCCAAGCCGCTCGGCCAACAATCCGGCGGTGGTTAATCTCCTCCCCCGCAGGATCTGCACGATTTGAAAAAGACGGTCGGCGCGTCGGCTCATTTTTGTTATCTCATTTATGCGGGTTGATGCAAACCAATCCGATTCCCCTCACTATCGATAAACAGGGCAATCGTGCCGATATCGTCCGCCAGCTCAAAGGGGCCAAAAACGCAGCTTCCGCCCGCAGAGTTGACGCGTTCTAGCGTGGCCGTCAGATTATCGGTATGCAGATAGATAATGCATCCCTGATCGGAGGGCTTAACGCTATCAAACTTTGCCAGCGCACCGCCGGGAGCCGGGTCCTGATAAGGAAATACGGCCATTTCGGCACACTCCATATTTTCCCGTTTCAGCGTGACCTGCATCACCGGCTCGTAAAACGCCACGGCACGATCCATATCGGCAACCGGGATCTCAAACCAGTTAATGACGTTGTTCATACTTCCTCCTGTCCATTGTTTGGGTTCAGGAGGAGTGTATGACAGGCCTACTGACAGCATTGTGTCAGCATGGTGCGCAGACCAGCGCGCGCTCCGGGCTAAGCAGCCACGGACGCAGGTAGCCGACGGTACTGGAGAAAGGCAGCACCTCTTCAGGAAGCGCAATGCCAAGCCGATTGCCGATATACGATCGTCTGGCGACAATGCGCTGCCAGAGCTCGGGGTAACTTTGCGCCAGCTCCCGACGCAGCGCGCTGTCGGCAAGCGCCACGGTATCTTCAATGCTTGCGCCGCCGTAGCCCGCTCGGGAAGGAATAATGTCGATCTGCAATATCATTCCGCTTTGCAGACAGGCGGCTGAATGGGGGCCAATGGGCGAGCAGAGCCACTCTTCATCCGCGACCAGATGCCCCGGATTCAGGTGCCAGTGATATTCCGCCTTCGGCAATACTCGCTCGATCAGGGCATACATATCGCCGCCGCGCATGCCGATGCGCAGATTTTCCAGCCAGTTCACCACCGCGTTGAAATAGGGCTTCGCCACTACGTCCAGATAATCAGCCACCTCAGGCGCCAGTTCACTCTCATCGGCCACCACGTAGGCGGCGCGGCTGCTCAGGCCGCCTTTAAAACTGGTGGTGAGCGAGAATTTATCTCCGCGCTGGATAGCTTTATCGCTGGGGTAGAGATTCGCTCCGGCAAAGCGATCGCCGGTGGCGGCAATCATCACCACGCTATTCGCTTGCCCTTCCGCCGCCAGCAGCGCGCCGATTTGCTTTTCCGTTTTTCCCGGCGCAATGGCGTTAAGCGCGGTCAGAATCGCGGTTGAGGCGAGATTAGCACCGTACTCATAGTGCGCCAGCTCGTTGGCATTATTGGTGATTCGCGCTCCGCTTGCCGGGTCGATAAAAATGCCGGTGGCGTTGGTTATACTTGCCTGCGGCCCGGCTGCCTCGCGAATAGCGTCAACGATAAAGGCGGGCAGATCGAACATCCGCGCGCGGTCATCAACCGCGCCGGTAAAGAGCTTCCAGCCCGCGAGGCCAATTCTTTTTCCCCCCACAACGCCCGCCTCCTGAAACAGCTGAGCCAGCGTTTTGCGGGGTTCCATCGGTTGATTGGGCAGCGAAAACCACGGGGCGTGAATCACACGATTTTCCAGCCGCGCGTAGCTTGCCAGCTTCAGGTTCTCGTTACCCAGTACCAGCACCGCCTCACCGTCCCGATGCACTACCAGTAGCGCCTCTTCGAAACGGGGAATAAAACCGGTGAGATACTCAAAGTTGCCGCCGTGCTCTTTATCGGCATAGATGATAAGCGTATCCAGCCCTTGCTGCCGCATATTCGCCAGCACCTTCGCTTTGCGCTGGCGCAGCGTGTCGTCGTTAAGCGTGACGGAAGGCACATCGTACCAGAGCGGGGGTTGAGGAACGGTGGAAAGAGTTACGACAGCCATCGGCATTTCTCCATGTCATTTAGCGCTGATACGGGAGAGTAACCAAAATCCGGCCGGTTGTAATAAAAAAAAATCCCGGCCTTGCGACCGGGATTCGTTTATCAATGCACGATTGCCTTACGGCAGAATTGACGGCTGATCCGCCCCTTCTTTCTCGACTTTCTGCTGCAGCATGTGCTCGCGCTTCATGCCCAGCTTGAGCGCCAGCGCGGACGCAACGTAGATAGAAGAAGCCGTACCGATGGAGACACCGATCAGCATGGTCAGCGAGAAGCCTTCCAGAATCGGGCCACCGAAGAGATACAGCATCAGGATAACCATCAAGGTCGTCCCGGAGGTGATCAAAGTACGGTGCAGGGTCTGCGTCAACGACACGTTAAAGATTTCGTACGGCGTACCGCGGCGAATCTTGCGGAAGTTTTCACGAATACGGTCAGATACCACGATACTGTCGTTCAGCGAGTAGCCGATAACCGACATCAACGAGGCCACAATGGTCAGGTCGATCTCGATATGCAGTAGCGACAGCACGCCCATGGTGATCACCACGTCGTGCGCCAGCGCAATAACAACCCCTGCCGCCAGGCGCCACTCAAAGCGGAACCCTACGTAGATCAGGATACACACCAGCGCGGCTATCAGCGCCAGCGCACCGGTCTGCGCCAGGTCTGCGCCGACGCTCGGCCCCACAAACTCAATACGCTTGACCGTCGCATTCTGGCTGGTCGATTCGTTAATCACGTTAACGACCTTGCTGCCCAGCTCCTGGCTGCCGTTGGCGTCATGTACCGGCGGCATACGCACCATGATGTCGCGGCTGCTGCCAAAGTTTTGCAGCTGCGGCTCTTCGAAGCCCGCCTTCTGCAGCGACTGGCGCACCTGATCCATATCAACAGGCTTTTCGAGGGTGATCTCAATCACCGTACCGCCGGTGAAATCCAGACCCCAGTTAAACCCGCGCACGCCAATGATAATAATGGACAGAATCAGCAAAAAACCTGAAATGCCGAAGGCCCAGTAGTCCCAGCGCATAAAGTCCCAGACTTTACGGCCGTGGTTCAATTGTTCAACAGTATATTCCTGTGCCACAACGCACTCCTCAGATAGACAGCTTTTTAACGCGCTTGCCGCCGTACAGCAGGTTCACGATGGCACGGGTGCCGACGATAGCGGTAAACATTGAGGTCGCAATACCGATACCGGTGGTAATCGCAAACCCTTTAATGGCACCGGTACCGACCGCGTACAGGATAATGACTTTGATAAGCGTCGTAATGTTGGCATCAAAGATGGAGCTAAACGCGCCGCGATAACCTTCGTCAATCGCCTGCTGCACGGAACGCCCGTTGCTCAGCTCTTCTTTAATACGTTCGTTAATCAGAACGTTCGCATCGACCGCTACCGCAAGGGTTAACACGATCCCCGCAATCCCCGGCATAGTCAGCGTCGCCCCCGGAATCAGGGACATAATGCCGACAATCAGCACCAGGTTGGCAATCAGCGCCGAGGTCGCAATCAGGCCGAACTTCTTGTAGAAGAAGATCATGAACAGGATAGAGACCACCAGACCGGCCAGACAGGCTTCCAGGCCCTGTTTGATGTTCTGCATCCCCAGGGTTGGGCCGATAGTCCGTTCTTCAACAATCTGAATCGGCGCAATCAGCGCACCTGCACGCAGCAGCAGAGAGAGCTGACGCGCTTCGGTCGCATTGCTGATGCCGGTAATACGGAAGCTGTTACCCAGACGAGACTGGATATTGGCGATGTTAATCACCTCTTCCTCTTTCGCCAGAATCGCACGACCGTTGGCATCTTTCTTACCGCTGTCTTTGTACTCCACGAACAGGGTCGCCATCGGTTTACCGATGTTGTCCTTGGTGAAGTTAGACATGATGTTGCCGCCAGCGCTATCCAGGGAGATGTTAACCTGCGCCTGGTTGTACTCATCCATGCTCGACGTCGAGTCGGTGATGTGGTCACCGGTGAGGATCACGCGCTTGTACAGCACAACCGGCTGGCCTTCGCGGGTATATTTCACTTCAGAGTCGCCCGGAACGCGACCGGAAGCCGCTGCGGCGCTATCAACGTTAGTGTTAACCAGACGGAACTCCAGCGTCGCGGTCGCGCCAAGAATCTCTTTGGCTCGCGCCGTGTCCTGGATACCCGGCAGTTCAACCACAATACGGTCGGCGCCCTGACGCTGAACCAGAGGTTCGGCAACGCCCAGCTGGTTTACACGGTTACGCAGGATATTGATGTTCTGCTGTACGGCGTATTCGCGGGCTTCTTTCAGACGGTCGTCGGTCATCACGGCTTTCAGGCCAGTGCTGCCCTGAGCGGAAATAACCAGATCGCGATGACGAGGGCTAAGGTAGGAGATAGCCTGGTCGCGCGCGGCGCTATCGCGGAAGGCGATGCTCAGGCCGTAGTTGTCTTCTTTACGCACGGTCGCGTAAGGAATGCCTTTATCACGCAGTTCGCTGCGCAGGCTGTCGATGTTTTGTTCCTGCAGCTTGCTCAGCGCGGTATCCATGTCGACTTCCATCAGGAAGTGCACGCCGCCGCGCAGGTCAAGACCCAGCTTCATTGGCTCGGCATACAGGGCCGCCAGCCAGCGCGGGGTTGCCGGAGCAAGGTTAAGCGCCACGACGTATTTGTCACCCAGCACGCCCATCAGCGCTTCGCGCGCGCGCAGCTGGATATCAGTGGTGTCGAAGCGCGCAAGAATTGCGCCCTCTTCCAGTGCCACAGACTTCGCGGTAATTTTTTCTTCTTGTAGTGTTTTCTGGACCTGGATCAGCGTTTGCTCACTGGCGGCGACGCCGCGCGCGCCAGTGATTTGAACGGCCGGATCCTCACCATACAGGTTGGGAAGCGCATACACTAAGCCGACGACAATAACGACGACCAGCATGACGTACTTCCACAAAGGATAACGGTTTAACACGGCAGTTCCCTTAGGGAAAATGGGTAATTACAGCGCCTTCATGGTGCCTTTCGGCAGAACGGCAGCTACGAAGTCACGTTTGATAACCACTTCAGTGGTGTCGTTCAGTGCGATAGCGATATATCCGCTTTCGGCAACTTTAGTGACGCGCCCAACCAGGCCACCGTTCGTCAGCACTTCATCGCCTTTAGCGATGGAGTTCATCAGGTTTTTATGTTCTTTGGTGCGTTTCTGCTGTGGACGCAGGATCATGAAGTAAAAAATCAGACCAAACACCACCAGCATCAGGATCAGAGACATCGGGCTGCCCTGCGCTGCGCCACCGGTTGCTGCTACCGCATCAGAAATAAAAAAGCTCATTGAAATTCCCTCATTATTAAAATTAGTCAACGTTCAAAGGTGGAACGGTTCGACCCTGACGTTGGTAAAAATCGGTCACGAAGCTCTCTAATTTACCCTCTTCGATAGCCTTGCGTAAACCAGCCATTAAGCGCTGATAGTATCGCAGGTTATGAATGGTATTGAGACGCGCGCCCAATATTTCGTTGCAACGGTCGAGATGATGCAAGTAAGCGCGTGAATAGTTGCGACACGTGTAGCAATCGCACTCCGCATCCAGCGGCGAAGTATCGCTCTTATGCTTCGCGTTGCGGATTTTCACCACGCCGTCGGTGACGAACAGGTGGCCGTTGCGCGCGTTGCGCGTCGGCATGACGCAGTCGAACATATCGATCCCGCGGCGCACCCCTTCGACCAAATCTTCCGGCTTACCGACGCCCATCAGGTATCGCGGTTTGTCGGCCGGGATTTGCGGGCAGACGTGCTCCAGAATACGATGCATATCTGCCTTCGGCTCACCGACAGCCAAACCGCCGACAGCGTAGCCATCAAAGCCAATCTCTACCAGACCTTTAACAGAGATATCACGTAAATCTTCGTAAACGCTGCCCTGAATGATACCAAACAGCGCGTTTTTGTTGCCGAGGCCGTCAAAACGGTCGCGGCTGCGCTTCGCCCAGCGCAGGGACATTTCCATTGAGCGCTTCGCGTAGTCCCAGTCCGCCGGATATGGCGTACATTCGTCGAAGATCATCACGATGTCGGAGCCGAGATCGTACTGAATCTCCATTGATTTTTCCGGATCGAGGAAAATCGGATCGCCGTTGATCGGGTTACGGAAGTGCACGCCCTGCTCGGTGATTTTGCGAATATCGCCAAGGCTGAAGACCTGGAAGCCGCCGGAGTCGGTGAGGATCGGTCCTTTCCACTGCATAAAGTCGTGCAGATCGCCGTGCAGCTTCATGATCTCCTGACCAGGACGCAGCCACAGATGGAAAGTATTACCGAGGATGATTTGCGCGCCGGTCGCTTCGACTTCCTCCGGCGTCATCCCTTTTACGGTGCCGTAGGTGCCAACCGGCATAAAGGCTGGCGTTTCAACGACGCCGCGCTCAAACACAAGACGGCCGCGACGCGCGCGACCATCGGTAGTATCTAACTCAAATTTCATTATCACTCCTGCGTCAGAAAAACAGTCTGACGTTTAACGATTCGCTACGGAATGATTCCATAGCTAATAAATTCCTGAAGGCGTCATCGGCGCAGCCAGTTTGCAATCGCTCAGCGCACAGCCACCGGAGCGTACGCCATGTCCGTGAGAATGGCGATTACTGCCTGGCGTCAAAATGGCGAGTGAGATCGCCTTCTTAGGGACGCTCAAAAATAGCCTGCGGATTGTACGTGATAAACATCGCGTCACCGTAGCTAAAAAAGCGATATTTTTGTTCTACCGCAGCCTTATAGGCGTTCATCGTATGCTGATAGCCGGCAAAAGCAGAGACCAGCATAATCAGCGTCGATTCAGGCAGATGGAAGTTGGTCACCAGCGCATCGATGACTTTGTACTGATAGCCCGGGTAGATGAAAATCTGCGTATCGTTGAAGAAAGGCTCAATCAGGTCGTTTTTTGCCGCCTGCGCCGCGCTTTCCAGCGAACGCACCGACGTCGTCCCGACGGCAATCACCCGGTTGCCGCGCGCTTTTGCCGCCAGCACCGCATCGACCACCTCCTGCGGCACTTCGGCATATTCAGAGTGCATGATGTGATCTTCAATGCTGTCTACGCGCACCGGCTGGAAGGTTCCGGCCCCAACGTGCAGCGTGACGAAGGCCATCTCCACGCCTTTTTCACGAAGCTTCGCCAGCAAGGGCTCATCAAAGTGCAGGCCGGCGGTTGGCGCGGCAACGGCCCCCGGTTTTTCGCTATAGACGGTCTGATACAGCTCACGGTCGGCGTCTTCGTCAGGACGATCGATATACGGCGGCAGCGGCATATGGCCGATAGCGTTGAGAATATCCAGCACGCTGCGCGCGTCATCGAACTCAACTTCAAACAGCGCGTCGTGACGTGCAACCATGGTCGCTTTAATACTTTCATCGTCGCCGAGCAGCAGTTCTGCGCCCGGTTTCGGCGCTTTCGAAGCGCGAATATGTGCCAGAATACGCTTATCATCGAGCATCCGCTCAACCAGCACTTCAATCTTGCCGCCGCTGGCTTTACGGCCAAACAGACGGGCCGGGATCACGCGGGTATTATTAAATACCAGCAGATCGCCAGGGTTGAGCTTATCGAGTAAATCAGTGAAAGTACCGTGCGTCAGCGCGCCTGTCGGCCCGTCTAATGACAGCAAGCGGCAGCTGCTGCGCTCAGGCATCGGATAGTGGGCAATCAGGGATTCAGGTAATTCAAAGGAAAAATCGGCAACGCGCATGACGGTAACTCAGACTTAATAAAGAGGCGGGTAGTCTAGTGCCGGGAGGTTATCCCTGCAACCTTTACCCCTCGGGATGAATAACATAATCTATACACAAAATCATTCAAGATGCATCGAAACAGCAACTGAGTGAGTGACAAATCTGCCAGGAACAGATTTGAACGCCGCGCAGCGGCGGCCCGTAAGGGCCAGTCTCATGGATGAGACGAGTAACTCAGCAGCCAACAAAGAGGCAGTTTGAAGGATGAAGTTTATATGAATTTTCTCGCGCACCTGCATCTTGCTCATCTCGCCGATAGCTCCCTTTCCGGCAATTTGCTGGCCGATTTCGTTCGCGGCAACCCCGCTGATGAGTGGCCGGCTGACGTCGCGGAGGGCATCTTTATGCACCGCCGGATCGATGTGCTGACCGATAACCTGCCGGAAGTCACCGAAGCCAAAGCGTGGTTCCGCGCCGAAACGCGCCGGGTTGCCCCCATTACGCTGGATGTGATGTGGGACCATTTTTTGTCACGCCACTGGGCGCAGCTGTCGCCGGAACTGCCGCTGCCGGAGTTTGTCCGCTACGCTCACGCCCAGGTCACGCCGATCCTCCCAGCCTCCCCGCCGCGCTTTATCAATCTCAATGACTATCTGTGGTCGGAGCGCTGGCTTGAACGTTACCGGGATATGGATTTTATTCAGCGCGTGCTGAACGGGATGGCCAGCCGCCGCCCGCGACTCGATGCCCTGCGCGACTCCTGGCAGGATCTGGATACCCACTACGATCGCCTTGAGCGGCAGTTCTGGCGCTTTTATCCGCAGATGATGACGCAGGCGGAAAAACGCGAACTATAAATGATTGCGCTTTTGGCGGAAAAGGCTATTCTGAAAAGCGCTTTTAAATAACGATTGATAGGCAAAAACTATCTCAGCGATTGTCAGCGTCGCGTTGAGTTCCCCCGCCCCTCTCCCTATACTTGCCCGCGTTGCGTTCCAATTAACCTTAGTATTAACAGGAGAATCATATGGTTCTGGTTACTCGTCAGGCTCCGGACTTCACCGCAGCAGCAGTTTTAGGTAACGGCGAAATCGTTGAGAAATTCAACTTCAAACAGCATACCAGCGGTAAAGCGACCGTTCTGTTCTTCTGGCCGATGGACTTCACCTTCGTTTGCCCGTCCGAACTGATCGCTTTTGACAAACGCTACGAAGAATTCCAGAAACGCGGCGTCGAAGTGGTTGGCGTTTCTTTTGACTCCGAGTTCGTCCATAACGCATGGCGTAACACTCCAGTGGACCAGGGCGGCATCGGCCCGGTGAAATACGCGATGGTTGCGGACATCAAACGCGAAATCCAGAAAGCGTACGGTATCGAGCACCCGGACGAAGGCGTTGCCCTGCGCGGTTCCTTCCTGATCGATGCCAACGGCGTTGTTCGCCACCAGGTCGTTAACGACCTGCCGCTGGGCCGTAACATCGACGAAATGCTGCGCATGGTTGACGCGCTGCAGTTCCACGAAGAGCACGGCGAAGTTTGCCCGGCGCAGTGGGAAAAAGGAAAAGAAGGGATGGCCGCTTCTCCGGAAGGCGTGGCTAAATACCTGACCGAGAACGTTTCCAGCCTGTAATCGGCAAACGTTCAGCAAAAGGCTCGCAGATGCGGGCCTTTTTTGTTTTTACCGCCTGGAGTTACCCGCTCGCCACAGCTTTTTAACTCATCAGCATACAAATATTGATGTCACGAATAAGTAAGATCCTCCGTCAGGGCTTTTTTTGCTATCTCGTTCAAACTTTGTAAAAAAAACCGCCCAATATTTGTGATGAGTATTACATTTCTTCATTTTAAATTCAGCGATTTAACCATTGGCTCCTGCTCCCATTTTCTTACCGGCAAAAAGAAAAAACACAACCAATTGATATTAAACAAGATAATAAAAAACCTCAGAACCGATAAAGTAATTCACTTTTGCCGTCAGTGTGATCGACTTCAATATTTAAAAATCCATCTGTGATCTAACCCATAATTTTTATTGATATATTTGGTCATGATCGAGTTCAAGAATATGAACCCAGTAAGGATCGGATGATGGATATTATTTTTAACGCTGAACTGGTTGCGCTTAAGCAGGATATTTCCAACGCCGTACAGGGTATCGAATTCGCCGGAAAGCTGCTGACTCAACAAAATATATGTCATCCGGAATATGTGAATGAAATGGTCGAGGTCTATCAGGATTTTGGTCCCGCCATTGTTATCGACTACGGCCTGGCGATGCCTCATGCCCGGCCAGAAAAAGGCGCCTTGCGCACGGGCTTCTCTTTAGTCACCAGCAGGCAGCCAATCGTCTTTGGCCATGAGGAGTTTGATCCGGTTAACGTCATCATCGCCATCGCCGGCGCGGATGCCGATAGCCACATAAAAATGATTCAGCTAATAGCCTCGCTGATTGAGTCTGACATTGTGACCTTCCTTCAGCAGGCCAATGATATCGATTCAGTATTACATTTCATCCAACAACAAATGGAGTAGTCATTATGTTAGTTATCAGAACAGTTTGTGGTAACGGTATTGGCAGTTCATTAATGGCTGCGAATAATGTCAAAAAGATCTGTGATGAATTGGGTATTAAAGCCGACGTCGCCTCCGTTGATTTTGCCAACGCTGTTGGAGAAAAAGCTGACCTTTACGTCACAATTAAAGAGCTGGCAAACCAATTTCCTGCGCATTGTAATGTCGCCATTATTCGCAGCTACGTGCATAAAGCGAAAATCGCCGAGGATATTACCGAAGCACTCACCAAAATTGCTGCGACTCACTCTTAATCATTATTGAGGGAACGATCATGCAGGCTATTCTTAGTTTCTTATCGGAAATATTTAGTCAACCCGCATTTCTGATGGGGATTATCGCATTTGTCGGTTTAGTGGCGCTGCGCTCCCCCGGAAATAAATTACTCACCGGCACCTTAAAGCCTATCCTGGGCTATTTAATGCTAAGCGCCGGCGCAGGGGTTATCGTTGCTAACCTCAATCCGCTGGGTGGGATTATCGAAGCCGGGTTTAATATCCGTGGCGTTATTCCTAACAACGAGGCCATTGTCTCCGTCGCCCAGAAGGTGCTGGGCGTAGAAACCATGAGTATTCTACTGTTAGGTTTTATTTTTAACCTGCTTATTGCCCGCTGCACTAAGTATAAATATATCTTCCTTACCGGCCATCACTCTTTCTTCCTTGCCTGTCTGTTCTCAGCGGTGCTACAGGCGGCGGAATTCCGCGGCTGGATGCTGGTGCTCATCGGCGGATTCCTGCTCGGCTCATGGTCGGCGATATCTCCGGCCATTGGCCAACGCTATACCAAGCAGGTCACCGAAGATGGCGGTATTGCGATGGGACATTTTGGTTCTCTGGGCTACTACATTTCAGCGTGGATCGCCACCAAAACCGGCAACCCGGCGAACTCGTTCGCCGATACCGAAATCTCAGAGAAATGGGGCTTTCTGCGCGATACCACGGTCACCACCGGGATCGTCATGTTCGTCATCTACTTTGTATGCAGCGCCGTCGCCGGTAGCGAGTATCTCAGCACCATTACGGATCAAAATATGCTGATCTTCTCTGTCCTGACCGGCCTGCAGTTTGCGGTTGGCGTCGCTATCGTCTACAACGGCGTGCGGCTGATCCTCGGCGATCTGGTACCGGCGTTCCAGGGAATTAGCCAGAAGCTGATCCCCAACTCCATCCCCGCCGTTGACTGCGCGGTATTCTTCACCTTTAGCCCAACCGCGGTCGTCGTCGGCTTTATCAGCTCGTTCATTGGTGGACTGGTCGGCATGCTTTTTCTTGGCGGATTGGGTATGGCGCTGATTATTCCGGGCATGGTGCCGCACTTCTTCTGCGGCGGCACCTCCGGTGTTTTCGCCGATAAGCTGGGCGGTAAACGCGGCTGCATCATCGCCTCATTTATCGGCGGTATCTTCCTTGCTTTCCTTCCGGCGATGCTGCTGCCGGCGCTGGGTAATCTGGGCTTTGAAAATAGCACCTTCGCCGACTTCGACTTCGCGGTTTGGGGCATCATCATCGGCAACGCTTTCACCCAGTTTGGCCAGATTACTATCTATTTGATTTGTCTGGCACTGATCGTCGCACTGCTGGTGCCATTCTGCTTTCGTTCAGTTCGCGTGGTCGGTGACACGCTCAGCTATGAGGAGCTCACTGCGGATAAGAAAAATGAATAAGCGGTTTCATTTTTCCCTGCGGGAAGGAACCTCTCTTCCCGCAGCTGACAAAATAATCAGGAGTGGTTATGGCTATCTTGTCCATCGGGTTTTCATGTTTTGATCAGTTTTTCTTTTTAAATGAATGGCCGCAGGAGAATACCAAAAATTTCTGTCACGATTTTATTGAAAGCGGCGGCGGGCCGGCAGCGAATGCGGCATGGCTGTTGGGGCTATGGGGGGAGGATGTCTATTACATCGGCCATCTGAATCAGGATCTTTACGGCCAGCGAATTATTGCTGAATTTGCCGAAGCGGGCGTTGATACCAGTCAGGTGGTCTTTTCTGATGAAATGATCACCCCCCTGGCTTCGGTGCTGGTCAATCGCCTGACGGGTTCGCGGACGATCATCACCCGTAAAATGCAGACGCCGCCGTCGCTAACCTACGATCAGAAGCTCAAGCTCGATGATTTAGCCGAACGGCTCATCGCCGCTGAAGAACCGGTAACGCTATTAGTGGATGGCCATGAAGCCGAGATCAGCGAGTATTTAATTAAGAAACTGCCAAACGCCCGGGTAGTCATGGATGGCGGCTCACTACGCGCCAGTAATATTAAGCTGGCGGCCTGGACCGATTATTTTGTGGTCAGTGAACATTTTGCCCGGGACTATATGGGATATCGCGCCCTGAGTACTGAAGCAGAAATTAAGGCGGCGCTCATTGAGCTTAATAAAATTTGCCGCGGCGAAGCCTTTATTACCCTTGGTGAAAAAGGCTGCGCATTTTTAAAGAGCGGGATGCTGCAAATAGTTCCCTCCTGGCTGTGCAATGCTGTTGATACCACCGGCGCGGGAGACGTATTTCATGGCGCTTTTACCTACGGCGTTCACTACTCCTGGCACATTGACAATATTATTTTATTCGCCAGCCTCACCGCCGCTATTTCTATTGAGAAAAAAGGTGTACGTGAATCGATGCCGGATCTTGCCGTCGTTCACAATTCTTTAAATAGCTATGAAAGAAACTTAAAGCAATATTTTGATGAATGATTGCTATTAATTAATAACACGAGGTGACTATGTTAGTTTCTATGAAGGACATGCTTCAGCATGCCCTACGGGACGGTTATGCCGTAGGGCAATTCAATATTAATAATCTTGAGTGGGTCGGCGCTGTATTAAGTACCGGACAACAACTGCGCTCGCCCATTATTTTAGGCGTTTCCGGCGGTACGGTGAAACATATGCTGGGATTAAAATGTATTCATGACATAGTGGTCAATGCCATGGATTATTTACATATTGATATTCCGGTGGCTTTGCATCTGGACCACGGTACCACCCGCGAGGCCTGCGAGGCGGCTATCGAGGCCGGATTCAGTTCCATTATGTTTGACGGCTCACATCTGCCGTTCAGCGAAAACCTCGCCATCACTCGCCATCTGGTTGCGCTGGCGCACAGCAAAGGCATCTCCGTCGAGGCGGAGCTGGGGACGATTGCCGGAAGCGAAGATGGCATCGTCAATTCGGCGGTCATCTACGCCGACCCTGAGGAGTGCTACACCCTGGTGAAAGAAACTCAGGTTGACTGCCTGGCGGCGGCGCTGGGTTCGACCCATGGACTGTATAAAGGCAAAGCCAAACTGGGTTTTACGGAGATGAAAGCCATTTCTGAGCGAGTCAATGTTCCGCTGGTCCTGCACGGCGGTACCGGTATTGCCGATGACGACATGCGTAAAGCCATCGCCTGCGGTACGGCCAAAATCAACGTCAATACCGAAAATATGTACGCCTGGTGTCAGGAGGTGAAAGCCCTGTTTGCCGCCGATACCGGTCATGACGTGAACGACCCGCGCAAAGTGATTAATCAGGGACTGAAACCGGTACGCGAAATGATTGCGCGGCGCATCGCGCTTTTTGGTTCACAGAACCGCTATTAAAAAACGGAAAGACAAGCGCTTTCGTCAGGAAGGGAACCCGCCGCCGGACAATACCGGGGCGGGTTGAGCTGGTGCTAAAACGCAAAGCAGGAGCAGCCGAGTACGCCCCAGAACGCCTGCTCATCGGCAACCGGAATCGCCGACTGGCGCGCAATATCATGCTGATGCCCGTGTACGCCGCAGCTGCCGCAGCACTGGTGCATCTGAACTATCGCGCCGATTTTCGCGGCGGTCGGCGGCGCGGAACGGTAATGACCCGGCACCTTCACCACCGGTGACCACTCTGGCAGCACCGGAATGGGCGGCGGCGCCAGCGGCGAAAAGTGTCCGGCGGCGTACACCACCTTGCCGTCAACGACCGTCAGTACCGACTCGATCCCCTTAATTTCCTCTTCCGCGACGCTGAAATAGTCTTTCGACAGCACCACCAGATCGGCAAGCTGGCCTTGCTCAATGCGCCCTTTCTTACCCTGCTCGCTTGAGAACCACGCGCTTCCCGCCGTCCACAGCTCCAGCGCCACGTCGCGCGGCAGGCGGTTGCTGTCGTCGTACATCGCCATTCCGCCGACGGTACGTCCGGAAACCAGCCAGTAGAGCGCGGTCCACGGATTGTAGCTCGCCACGCGGGTAGCATCCGTCCCCAGTCCCACCGGAACGTCCAGCTCGAGCATTTTCGCCACCGGCGGCGTATGTTTGACCGCATCTTTACCGTAGCGGTCGACAAAATATTCGCCCTGGAAAGCCATACGGTGCTGAACCGCTATGCCGCCGCCCAGCGCTTTGACGCGTTCGATATTGCGTTCGGTGATGGTTTCCGCATGATCGAAGAACCAGTGCAGACCATTGAACGGAATTTCGCGATTTACCTTCTCGAAGACGTCGAGCATCCGGCTGATGGATTGATCGTAGGTGGCGTGCAGGCGGAACGGCCAGCGGTGCTCTACCAGGTGGCGCACCACCCGCTCCAGCTCATCTTCCATTCCCTCCGGGAGGTCCGGACGCGGCTGCAGGAAATCTTCAAAATCCGCCGCCGAGAAAACCAGCATCTCCCCGGCGCCGTTGGCGCGGTAAAAGTCGGTGCCCTGTCCCGGCTTGAGCATATCGGTCCAGCGCTCAAAATCTTCCAGCTCCTGCTTAGGTCGCTGGGTAAACAGGTTATAGGCGATCCGCACGGTCATCTGCTCTTTGGCGTGCAGCTGTTCAATAATTTCATAATCTTCCGGGTAGTTCTGGAAACCGCCTCCGGCATCGATAGCGCTGGTTAGCCCCAGACGATTCAGCTCGCGCATAAACTGGCGCGTTGAGTTGACCTGCAGTTCCAGCGGTAGCTTCGGCCCTTTGGCCAGCGTTGAGTAGAGGATCATCGCGTTGGGTTTGGCAATCAACATGCCGGTAGGATTACCGTTGCCGTCGCGAACGATCTCGCCGCCCGCCGGATCCGGCGTCTCTTTGGTGTAGCCCACCGCCTTCAGCGCCGCGCGGTTCAGCAGCGCGCGATCGTACAGGTGCAGGACAAATACCGGGGTATCCGGCGCCGCATCGTTAAGCTCCTCGAGCGTCGGCATCCGCCGTTCGGCGAACTGAAATTCGCTCCAGCCGCCGACCACCCGCACCCACTGCGGCGACGGCGTGCGATCGGCCTGATCTTTCAGCATCCGCAGCGCATCCGCCAGCGAGGGAACCCCCTCCCAGCGTAGCTCCAGGTTGTAGTTCAGACCGCCGCGGATCAGGTGCAGGTGGGAGTCGTTAAGACCGGGGATCACCGTATGACCTTTAAGATCGATAATTTGCGTCCCTTCCGCGGCAAAACTCATGATCCGATCGTGACTACCGGCGGCGAGGATTTTACCGTCAGCGATCGCCACCGCATCGGCCAGGGGATTTTGACGATCGAGAGTATGAACCCGACCGTGAGTCAGGATCAGTGTGGCAGTTTGCGACATAACGTTCTCCTTCAGGAGGCTGACTCAGTTTTTCTTTAACCAGCCAGCAAACAGACGGGTCACGATGGGCATCCAGAACCAGACCACCAGCGCGACCACACAGGCATCATTGATGAGGTGCAGCAGCAGGCTTCCCTTCAGCGAGGGCAACAGCATTCCGGTTATCGACGGCACCAGGTTAGTACTGGGGAAAATCACCAGCAGGGTGATTAAAAATTGCTTCCAGCGTCGCGGCTGGCGCACATTCGCCGCAGGCGGCGTAAACCAGAAGGCCGGTTCAGTCCGGACTTCGGTACGATCGCCTTCGCTCAGCAGCGGTGCGATTTCCGCCACCAGTTCGCGCCGGGTTTCCGACTGGGTCCAGGCGTAAAGATGCTCAATGGTGTCGAAGCGAATGATAATGCTCCATAAATTCTGCCCGGGAGCCGGGCGAATCACGTTTGCGCCAAGATGACCGGGAAATTCAGCCGCAATCGGCATAATTTTGCCCAGCCACGCTTCATACCGTTGGCCATGCTCCGGGTCGAGCACATGACTGATAACCAGGGTCACCGATTTCTGCTGCGCCATTAAGAGTTCCTTGCTTCAGGGGAATGGCGGGATATCCCCGCCATTAGCCATAAACAACAATGCACAAAATCTTTCATGCTGCCTCGAGGCGGGCAAACGAAGCCAACAAAGAGGCAGCTTGAAGGATGAAGTGTATTTAAGCTTTACGCTCTGGCGCGCCATGCACCATCGTATAAGCGTAATCCACGCCCATGCCGTAAGCGCCGCTATGCTCGCGCACCAGATCCATCACCGCGTCATAGGTCTCTTTACGCGACCAGTCGCGCTGGTACTCAAGCAGCACCTGCTGCCAGGTCACCGGCACCGCACCGGCCTGCACCATACGGTCAATGGAGCGTTCGTGGGCATCAACCGAGGTGCCGCCGGAGGTATCGGTCACCACGTAAACTTCATAGCCCGCATCCAGCGCCATCAGCGCCGGGAACGTCAGGCAGACTTCAGTCCACAGAGCAGAAATAATCAGTTTCTTGCGTCCGGTCGCCTTTACCGCTTCAACAAAAGCCGTGTCTTCCCAGGAGTTCATCGAGGTACGTTCAATGGGTTTCACATCAGGATGGACGGCCAGCAATTCCGGCCAGATATAGCCGCTGAAGCTCTTGGTTTCGACGGAAGTATAAATTACCGGGACATTAAAAATTTTGCCTGCTTTGGCTAAAGCAACCGTATTATTTTTCAGGGTCTGGCGGTCAATATTTGCCACACCAAAAGCCATTTGTGGCTGGTGGTCAATAAAAATAAGCGCCGAGTTAGAGGGATCGAGCAGTTCACGAATAGACATAACATATCCTGTTAATCAATGAGTTAAAAAGATACTACCGTTGCCGTTGAGCTGTCTGGATCCTGACTGATAAAGCATGGTGAGTATAGTCAGTAATTTCTAACGAGTTATTAAAGATTTTTTTCTAATTTATTTCCAAAGCGAAAAGTTATGGCGATTAGATTAACCATTACAAAACGAGCAAAATTATGTTTATCAAATTTTTACGGTTAACCGTTCTAAATTATTCACTGGAATTGAACAGGGCGCTCCGGTAAAACGGAGGCACTCATTTTTACCGGAATCTGACGCATGCGCCTGAATCTTGATGTCCTGTTAATTCTCGACGCGCTGGACAAACATGGCTCTTTTGCCACCGCCGCCGAATCGCTATTTAAGACCCCAGCTGCGCTGAGCTACATGATCCAAAAGCTGGAAAACGATCTGAATATCACTCTGCTGGATCGCTCCGGCCACCGGGCTAAATTTACCGATACGGGCAGAATGATGCTGGAGAAGGGTCGATTGCTGCTGAATGCCGCTAAGGATCTGGAAAAGCAGGCAGTGCAGCTCAGCGCCGGTTGGGAGCGGGATCTGGCTATCGCGCTGGATGACTCTTTCCCGTTTAGCGCGCTGCTGCCGCTGATCGATGCTTTCTACGCCCAGCACCCGCAAACCCGGCTTAACTTTACCCACCATACCCTCGCGGGCTCGTGGGAAGAGCTCACCCACAACGGCGCGGATATTATTCTTGGGGCGATCAATGAACCGCCAACCTCCGCCGAGTGGTCGTGGAAAATGCTCGGCGCCATGGACAATATTTTCGTCATCGCGCCGGGGCACCCGCTGGCGCAAACGACCCAACCGCTGACCAACAAGCAGCTCAGCCTGCACCGCGCGGTCGTGATCAGCGACAGCGCCCGCTACTGTCATCCGCTCAACAGCAACCTGCTCGACGAACAGCCGCAAATCCGCGTGGATGATTTCGCCAGTAAAGTTGAACTCTTGCGCGCCGGGCTGGGCTGCGGCTTTTTACCGCGCCATATTGCCCGGCGGTGGCTGGAAAGCGGCGAGCTGGTCGAAAAGGCCGTCATCTCGTGCCGCGAGAAAGATATCACCTATATGGCCTGGCGCAGCGGTAATGACGGACTGGCCCAGCGCTGGTGGCGCGAGGCCATTTTGCAGAGCGAGAGCCTGAGCCAGCTCTATGACTAACGGCTAAACCACACGCTGGCGGAGATCGCTGGCAGCGTCAGCACACTCTCGTGCAGATCACCGGCGCCCTCTTTCAACTGCCAGCCGTGAACGTCAAGCAGCGGCGAATCTTCTACCACCACCTCGCAGGCCGCGCCGCGGTTAATCGCCACCAGCACGCGCTGTTGCTTATAGACTCGCACGAACACCACCACGTTCTCTTCGGCATAGATCACCTGACAGCCGCCGTAGCGTAGCGCCTGATTAGCCTTACGCAGTTTGCTCATGCGCTTGTACAGGTCGAGCAGTTCGCCATCCTGCAAAGCCGGATCCCACGGGAAGGGTTTACGGCAGAACGGATCGTTATTGCCATCCACGCCCACTTCATCGCCGTAGTAGATGCACGGTACCCCAGGCCAGCTGAACAGCCACACCACCGCCAACGGCAGACGCGCAACATCTTTACCCAACAGAGACTTAAAGCGCGCGGTATCGTGGCTATCAAGCTGGTTGAACATCCGCAGCTGCTGCTGATGCGACAGTCCGGCACGATAGTTGTCCATCCACGCCATGCAGGTTTGCGCATCGATTTTCTGCGGGTCGTAGGAGATATCGGTATTGGCGAGAAAGCCCCATAGCGGGAAGGTAAAGCCGCGGTAGTTCATCGCCGAGTCTTCTACGTCGGCCTGTAGCCACTGGCGCGCGTCGCCGAAATGCTCCCCGAACACGAAGGCTTCCGGCCGCTCCTGCTTCGCTGCCTGGGTAATGCCGGCGATATGGCGCAGGTTATTACGCGCCCCGCCGTCTTCACCGAGCATATGCACGACATCCAGCCGCCAGCCGTCCATGCTCCACGGCGCTTTCAGCCAGTGGCGCACCACGCTATCTTCTCCACCATAGATCTCATCTATCAGCGTCGCCGACCGGTAGTCGAGCTTAGGCAGACTGGCGTATCCCAGCCAATCGTGGGCAATGCCCTCGGGAGAAAAATTATACCAGTCGCGCCACGGCGAATCGGCGTTGTGGCAGGCGCCGCCGCTACCGCGCTGATGGCGGTCGAACCAGGCATGCGAATCGCCGCTGTGGTTGAACACGCCGTCAAGGATCAGGCGCATCCCCTCTTTTTGCGAGTTGTGACGCAGGCGCAGCAGCGCCGCATCGCCGCCAAACTGCGGGTCAACGCGACGGTAATCCTCGGTATCGTATTTATGCACGCTGGGAGCGACAAATATCGGGTTCAGATAAAGCGCCGTGACGCCAAGCTGCTTCAGGTACGGCAGTTTTTCGCTGATCCCATCGAGATCGCCGCCGTAGAAGGTAGAGCCGCCCGCCTCGCCGGTTAGCGGCTCATCCCACGCCTTGCGCACGATATCGTGACCGGCGGCATGGTGGTAATAAACGTTATCCTGCCCGGCGTCGCGTGACTGGCTGCGGGCGAAGCGGTCAGGGAAGATTTGGTAAAACACCTGATCGGCCACCCACTGCGGCCCGCTATCCGGCATATCAACCGCAAACTGCTCCAGCCGCGCCGGCGGAAAACGATTGAACCCCTGCGGTGTGAACCACAGCTGGCGGTCGGCCCACAGCAGCTTGAAACTGTAACGGCGACGCGGTAGCCCGTTGACGAGGCTGATTTCCCCGCGCCACGCCACCACGCCCGGATGCGGTTCCTGCCGCAGGCGGCGCATCGGCAGCGACAGCTCCTCGTTATCTTCTTCCGCGCGTAGCGTGACCCGCGGCGGCAGATCCTCGCCGCTTAACCATAGCGTGATAATCAGTCGTTCCGGCTGCTCCTTAATAAACGGAGCAACCGGGAGGTGCCATGCCTTCAACATCATTATTCCTCTCTTTGCAGAATGGGCACACCTTGCCATAGCGTACTGGCGTATGACTCATCGTCGGCAGAATTATTGGGGGAGGATGGCGGGGGTGGAGGAACGGCTTGCCGGATAGCCCGTGCGTATCCGGCAAGAAGAGAACGAAAAGGACTAGGCTTTCGCCAGCTTACGCTCGCGGCGAGTTTTAAACTGCCAGCCAATCAGTAACAGAATAATCCACGCAAAGCCCACGTACAGCGAGATGCGCGTGTCAGGATGGTAGCCAATCAGACCGATAATAAAGACCAGGAATAGCAGGCCAATCACCGTGGTCGTTACTCCACCTGGCACCTTAAACTTCAGCGCCTTCGCCTCTTCCGGCGGCAGACGGCGACGGAAGGCGATCTGCGACAGCAGGATCATAATCCACACCCAGACGGTGGCGAATGTCGCCAGGGAGGCGATCACCAGAAAGACGTTCTCCGGCATAATGTAGTTAAGGTAAACGGCGAACAGCAGCGCGATAGTCATTACCATCACGGTTACCCACGGCACCCCGCGACGGGACGTTTTGGTAAACATCTTCGGTGCGCTGCCCTGCTCCGCCATACCGTGCAGCATACGCCCCACGCCAAAGACATCGGAATTAATCGCCGACAGCGAAGCGGTCAGCACCACAAAGTTCAGGACGCTGGCGGCAAAGGTAATACCCAGATGCTGGAAGGTCAGAACGAAAGGACTGCCGTTGGTTCCGACCTGGTTCCACGGATAGATAGACATAATCACGAATAGCGTACCGACGTAAAACACGAGGATACGCATCGGCACCGAGTTAATGGCGCGCGGAATGGATTTCTCCGGATCTTTCGCTTCACCGGCGGTGATGCCGATGATTTCAATCCCACCGTAGGCGAACATCACCATCTGCAGCGACATCACCATCCCCAGCCAGCCGTTGCTGAAGAAGCCGCCGTTGCTCCACAGGTTGTGGATACCCGTCGGCTGCCCGCCGTTGCCGATCCCCCAGATAATGATGCCGAAACCGGCGAGGATCATGATGATAATAGTGGCGACTTTGAAGAAGGAGAACCAAAACTCCAGCTCGCCGAAGACCTTGACGCTCATCAGGTTGACGGCGCAGATAATCAGCACCACGCTGAGTACCCAGATCCAGTGCGGCACCGCCGGGAACCAGACCCCCATATAGATGCCGAAGGCCGTGACGTCGGCTATGGCGACAATCAGGATTTCAAAACAGTAGGTCCAGCCGGTGATATAGCCCGCCAGCGGGCCAAGGTAATCCTGGGCATAGCGCGAGAACGAACTGGCGGCCGGGTTGTGTACCGACATTTCGCCCAGCGCGCGCATAATAATGTAGGCCGCGACGCCGCCGATAATATAAGCCAACAGAACGCTCGGCCCCGCCATTTTAATCGCGTCAGCCGAACCATAGAAAAGGCCGGTACCGATTGCCGACCCCAGCGCCATAAAACGAATATGCCGGGTACTTAGCCCGCGCTTAAGCTTGTTACTACTTTCCATCGTGTTCCATGCCGTTTTTCTCCTCTGGCCTTCGCGGGGGCAAAGCACCGGGGAGGATGACCAAAAAAACAAAAAACCACGGGACCTGAAGTCCCGTGGTTAAACACCTGTGTAAAGCGTCGGTTAGTGCGCGCTGGAGGCCACCTG
The DNA here is from genome assembly GCF_051835185.1 of Klebsiella sp. K5-306. Lineage (NCBI taxonomy): Bacteria > Pseudomonadati > Pseudomonadota > Gammaproteobacteria > Enterobacterales > Enterobacteriaceae > Klebsiella > Klebsiella sp. K5-306. The sequence goes on along the minus strand of NZ_JAIFJY010000013.1, from coordinate 182,044 downwards.
ACGCCCTGCTGCGCGATCCCAGATAACGGCCAGAATCACCATCACGGCGGTTGGCATCAGCCACGCCAGCCCTTGCTCCGCCAGCGGCAGGCGCGCGGTCCAGGATGGCAAAATCTCTGCAAACGCCGACGCTTTAATGCCGTCAATGATACCAAACATCAGGCTGATAAACATTGCCGGGGCAATAACGCGGGACGAATTATGCCACCAACTACGGGTAAAGCTTAATACCACGAGTGCGATACACGGCGGATAGATAGCCGTCAGCACCGGAATCGAAATCTGAATCAGGTGGCTCAGGCCAAGGTTGGAAACCGCCATCGAAAACAGGCCAAGGATAAAGACCAGCGTACGATAGGAGAACGGCAGATACTGGGCAAAAAACTCCGCACAGGCGCAGGTCAGGCCTACCGCCGTCACCAGGCAAGCGATGAAGATCAGCGCTGCCAGCAGGAAGCTCCCCGCGCCGCCGAAGGTGTGCTGGACATAAGCGTGCAGAATCGCCGCGCCGTTAGCGGACTGCTCCACCAGCGTACCGCTATCGGAACCTAAACGGAACAACGCCAGATACAGCAGCGTCAGGCCCACGCCGGCCATCAGGCCAGCCCAGACGGTGTAACGGGTCAGCAGGCGGGCTTCGGTCACGCCGCGAGAACGCGCCGCGTTGACAATCACGATCCCAAAGACCATCGCCCCAAGGGTGTCCATGGTCAGATAGCCGTTGACGAAGCCGTTGGAGAATGGCGCGGTACGGTAGGCTTCCATCGCGTGGCTCAGCGGACCGGCTGGCCAGACGATCGCCGCAACGGCGAGAATAATCAGAGCGATGATTTTCAACGGCGCGAGGAAATTCCCGACGGTGTCCAGCAGCTTGCCCGGATAGAGCGAAACGAGGATCACCAGGGCAAAATAGATAACGCTGTAAATCAGCAGCGGCAGCGGGCCGTCGCCGGTCAGCGGAGCAATCCCCACTTCAAAAGAGACGGTGGCGGTACGCGGAGTCGCAAACAGCGGCCCAACGGCAAGGTAGCAGACCACCGCCAGCAGGATACCGGCAACTTTACCAATCGGCGTGCTCAGGCTCTCTACGCCGCCGCCGACTTTCGCCAGCGCCACAACCGTTAGCACCGGCAGACCCACGGCGGTAATCAGAAAGCCAATAGCCGCGGTCCAGACGTGTTCGCCGGCCTGTAAGCCAACCATCGGAGGAAAGATAATATTGCCTGCGCCGACGAACAGCGCGAAGGTCATAAAGCCCAACGCAATGATGTCGCGAGATTTTAACTGATGGGTCATAAATTCATTACAGCCTGTGGATGTGGTGTTGTAAAAACGGATAAATACCGCGCCTTTCCCCTGGGGATGATACAGCGGCCATTGTCAGTAAACTCAGCGGGATATGCTCCCAAAGCGGCGTGGAAAAGAATTGTTTTTTGAATTACCACGCAAAAACAGTCTGTCTGCGACCGTAGGGGGGCAATTTAAACGCTTATAACGTTTTAAAGCAAGGAGGGATCGCAAAAGCAGATGATTATGCTGACTCTATTTTAATGTGTAGAATTATTTACCTGATGGATGGAAAACATCTGGCTTATCATGCGAACAAAAAAGCAGCTAACGTTCGTTAATTACTCAACTTCGATTTTACTGCAAACGAAAATGACCAGCCGAAGCTGGTCATTGGCAAGTTATGCTGACACCCACATGCAGGCGTTCAATTTTTGGCAATTAAACGTTCCGGTAGCAGGAAGCTAAAGCGGGTGCCTTTACCCAGCGTACTCTCAATTTCGAGGCGGCTATCGTGATGGCTGACCGCATGTTTGACAATCGCCAGCCCCAGACCGCTGCCGCCGGTCTGTCTCGAGCGCGCTTTATCCACCCGATAGAAACGCTCGGTCAGGCGCGGAATATGTTCCGGCGCGATGCCCGGCCCGTTATCTTCGACGCTGAACATTGCCCCGTGCGGCGCTCGCTGCCAGCTTACGGTAATATCCGTTCCCGGCGGCGTATGATTGATCGCGTTATACACCAGGTTGGAAATCGCGCTGCGCAACTGTTCTTCATTACCCAGCACTTTCAGCGATTCATCAACCGAAAAATGCAGCGCATGCTTCTGCTGGCTTAGCGTTTGCGCTTCGCGCTCAACGACCCGCAGCATCATCGGCACATCGATTTTATCGTTCATCGCCAGAACCGGCGCGGCTTCGATTCGCGACAGCGTCAGCAATTGTTTCACCAGGCCTTCCATTCGCTGAGTTTGCTCGCGCATGGTGTGCAACGCTTTTTCGCGCGTCCCCCCTTCCAGCACCTGCTCCTGCATCATCTCCAGATACCCCTGCAGCACCGTCAGCGGCGTACGCAGCTCATGGCTGACGTTAGCGAAAAAGTTTCTCCGCGCCCCTTCCAGCTGGTGCATCTGCGTAACATCGCGCGCAACCATCAGCAGCTGTTTATCGCTGTAGGGCATCACGCGAATCTCCAGATGGCGGCCGTTATTCAGCACCAGGTTGAGCGGTTTAGAAAAATCCCTGTATTTCAGGTAATTGGCAAATTCAGGATAGCGCAAGAGGTTAAGGATGTTCTGCCCGTTATCGTCAGGCCAGCGCAGATTCAGGATCTGCTGCGCCAGGCCGTTACACCAGAACATCGCGCCTTCTTCGGTGGTCAGCACTACCGCATCCGGCAGAGACTCCGCCCCGCTGCGAAAGCGCTTAATCAGGTTGCCCAGCTCACGGCGACGCTTTTTATTACGCATCTGCATTTGATGCAGTCCGTACAGCAGCGGCTCCCAGCTGCCGCTACCCGGCGGAGGCGTCATGCTGCGGTCAACCCACAGCCACCATGACAGGCGCATCAGATTCCAGAAATGCCAGATAAGAAGACCGGTCACTGCCGCCAATAAAAACCACGGCAGATGACCTAAAAACGCCCCGAGGATCAGGGCCGGGATACAACACAAGAAAAGCTCAAGCGCCAGCCTTTTCCATGACAGCCGTTCCAGCACGGTTCACACTCCTGTCAACATTCAGAATCGGGCGGAGAAACGATATCCCGTACCGCGAACCGTTTGTACCATCCGGTCATGGCCGCTATGTTCCAGCGCTTTGCGCAGACGGCGAATATGCACGTCTACCGTTCTGTCTTCGACATAAACGTTGGTTCCCCAGACGTGATTCAGCAGCTGTTCGCGGCTATAAACCCGTTCCGGGTGGGTCATAAAGAAGTGTAATAATTTAAACTCCGTCGGCCCCATATCCAGCGGATTTTCACCGGTCATGACCCGATGCGAAGAGGGGTCCAGGCTCAGCCCCTGCATTTCAATCACCTCTTCCACCGCCATCGGCGAAATGCGCCGCATCACGGCTTTAATTCGCGCCACCAGCTCTTTCGGGGAAAACGGCTTAGTGATGTAGTCATCGGCGCCGGTCTCCAGACCGCGGACGCGATCTTCCTCTTCGCCGCGGGCGGTAAGCATCACCACGGGAATATCGCGGGTCATCGCTTCACGCTTGAGCTGTTTAATAAACTGCAGACCCGACCCACCCGGCAGCATCCAGTCGAGGAGGATCAAATCCGGCCAGGGTTCATTGAGCTGATTAACCGCGCTGTCAAAATCTTCCGCCTCGACGGGCTGAAAGCCGTTTTGCTCCAGAACAAAGCAAACCATCTCGCGGATTGGAGCTTCATCTTCAACGACCAGAATTCTTCTCGCCATTATTTACCCTGTATTTTTTAGCCATCAGTATAGAAGTGCGCGGCCATTATGCGTCAGATTTATGACAGATTTATGAAAAAAATGACCGCCGGATGAACGCGGATTTCGAATTGTGACGCGGACTTATCGCGCCTGAGAGCAGTGTTATCCCCGTAATAATTCGGCTTGCTTAAAGGCAGCAAGGGCGTAAGTCCCAAAAAAGAGATAACGATGCGACTGGGTGGGCGCGGGTAGCCAACACATAAGCAACTTGAAGTATGACGGGTATATAATGCCGCTTTCGCTTTTACGCTATGGAACAACTATGCGCATCCTTCATACCTCTGACTGGCATCTTGGGCAAAATTTTTACAGCAAAAGTCGCGCCGCCGAACATCAGGCGTTTCTAGACTGGCTGCTGGCCAGCGCGCAGGAACATGACGTCGATGCCATTATTGTCGCGGGCGATATTTTTGATACCGGCTCCCCGCCGAGCTACGCGCGCGAGCTGTATAACCGGTTTGTCGTTCAGCTGCAGCAAACCGGCTGTCGGCTGGTGGTGCTGGCGGGCAACCATGATTCGGTCGCCACCCTCAACGAGTCGCGAGACATTCTTGCGTTCCTGAAAACCACGGTCGTGGCCAATGCCGGCCACGCCCCCTTTATTCTGCCGCTGCGCGACGGTTCGCCGGGGGCGATTTTTTGCCCGGTGCCGTTCCTGCGCCCGCGTGAACTGGTAACCAGCCAGGCCGGGCACTCCAGCGGCGAAAAGCAGCAGCAGCTCCTGAGCGCCATCAGCGACTATTACCAGCAGCAGTACCAGCAGGCCTGCGAACTGCGCGGCGACCGGGCGCTACCGATTATCGCCAGCGGCCATTTAACCACCGTCGGCGCCAGCAAAAGCGACGCGGTGCGCGAAATCTATATCGGTACGCTGGACGCCTTTCCGGCGAGCCGTTTTCCGCCTGCCGACTATATTGCGCTCGGCCATATTCACCGTGCGCAGGTGGTGGGCGGCTGCGAGCATATCCGCTACAGCGGCTCCCCCATCCCGCTGAGCTTTGATGAAACAGGGAAAAATAAAAGCGTCAATCTGGTCACTTTTACCCACGGGCGTCTGGCGGATGTCACGCCGCTTATCGTTCCCGTCACCCAGCCGCTGGCGGTGCTAAAGGGCGATTTCGCCAGCATTAGCGAGCAGCTAAACCAGTGGCAGGATAGCGCCCTGCAGCCCGCAGTGTGGCTGGATATCGAAATCACCAGCGACGAATATATGCATGATATCCAGCGTAAAATTCAGGCGCAGACCGAAACGCTGCCGGTGGAAGTCCTGCTGGTGCGCCGCAGTCGCGCCCAGCGCAACCGCATTCTGGCCGGCGCTCAGCGAGAGACCCTCAGCGAACTGCAGGTGGAGGATGTCTTCGCCCGCCGTCTGGCGCTGGAAACGCTGGAAGCCGCGCAGCAGCAGCGCCTGGAACAGCTTTTTAATGAAACGCTGCATAGCCTGAACGGTGAGGATCGCCTGTGAAAATACTCAGCTTACGCCTGAAAAACCTCAATTCACTGAAAGGTGAATGGAAAATTGATTTCACCGCTGAGCCGTTCGCCAGCAACGGTCTGTTCGCGATTACCGGGCCGACCGGCGCCGGAAAAACCACGCTGCTGGATGCTATCTGCCTCGCGCTCTATCACGAAACCCCGCGCCTGAGCAGCGTGTCGCAATCACAAAACGATCTGATGACTCGCGACACCGCCGAATGTCTGGCGGAAGTGGAGTTCGAAGTCAAAGGCATCGCCTATCGCGCCTTCTGGAGTCAGAACCGGGCGCGAAACCAGCCGGACGGCAACCTGCAGGTGCCGCGCGTCGAGCTGGCGCGCTGCGAGGATGGCAAAATCCTCGCCGATAAGATCAAAGACAAGCTGGAAATGACCGCCTCGCTCACCGGCCTGGACTATGGCCGCTTCACCCGCTCGATGCTGCTATCGCAGGGGCAGTTCGCCGCCTTCCTGAATGCTAAACCGAAAGAGCGCGCCGAGCTGCTGGAAGAGCTGACCGGTACCGAAATTTACGGCCAGATTTCCGCGCAGGTCTTTGAAAAGCATAAGCAGGCCCGCGTCGAGCTGGAGAAAATCCAGGCTCAGGCTTCCGGCGTCCTGCTGCTAAGCGACGACCAGCAGCTGGCGCTACAGCAAAGTTTGCAAGCGCTTACTGATGAAGAAAAACAGAAGGTTAGCGAACAAAGCCGTCTGCAAAATGCCCGTCAGTGGCTGGTACGCCGCGCAGAGCTGACAGCAGAAGATCTGCAGGCGCAGAGCGCGCTACGCGAAGCCCAATCTGCGCTGGAGCAGGCGCAGCCGCAGCTGACCGTGCTGCTGAATGCCCAGCCTGCAGAGCACTTACGTCCACAGTGGACGCGTCAGCAGGAACAAACCACCGCGCTGGCGCAAACCCGTCGCCTGAGAGAAGAAGTAAATACTCGCTTACATGAAAGGCTGCGGCGGCGAGCGGGGATTCGCCTCGCTGCCCGCCAGCAGTCTGAACGCCTGCAGAGCCACCAGCAAACGCTCTCCGCATGGCTAAAAGAGCATGACCGTTTTCAGCGGTGGGGCAATGCGCTGGCGGGCTGGCGGGCGGCTTTCCAGCAGCAGACTCGCGATACCCAGCAGCAAGCCGCCCTGCAGCAACGTCTGGCGGAAACCCGTCGCAGACTGGCAGACCTGCCGCCCGCCGGGCTCACGCTGGACGCCGAACAGGTCAGCGCCGGGCTGGCGCAGCACGCCGCTGCTCGCGCCCTGCGCCAGCAGCTCTCAGCGCTACATAGTCAACTTCAGCCTCTGGGCCAGCGCCTGATGCAGCTCAACGCCGCCGGGCAGGCCACAAAGCAGGAGCAGGAAAAACTGGAAGCGATGCTGGCTCAGCGCCGTCAGGCTTATAAAGAGAAGAATCAGCAGCTGAGCGATGTGAAAGCCCTGTGCGAAATGGAAGCGCGCATTGCCGGTCTTGAGGCCGAGCGTGCTCGCCTGCAGCCCGGTACCCCTTGTCCGCTCTGCGGTTCCGCGCAGCATCCGGCCGTCGCCGAATATCAGGCGCTGGTTCCCGGCGTTAATCAGGCGCGGCGCGATGCGCTGGAGCGCGAAGTTAAACAGCTGGCGGAGGCTGGCGCCCTGGTGCGCGGCGAGCTGGACGCCCTGATTAAGCATCAGCAAAAAGAGGCGGCTGAGAAAGCATCGCTTCTGCAGCAGGAGCAAGCGCTTACATCACGCTGGCAGGAGACGATCGGCGGATTAAATATCGACCTGACGCCAAAGGATGATATTCCGGGCTGGATAAATGCGCAGCAGGAGCATGAACAGCGGCTCTATCAGCATCAGCAGCGTCTGGCCTGGCAGGCTCAGCAGCTGGAGTGCCAGCAGCAGCTTCAGCAGCTACAGCAGGAACAAGAGCAGCGCAGCGCCGCGCTGGCGGCCGAACTGAGCGCCTTTAGCCTGAGCCTACCGGCTGCAGAGCAGACCGCGAGCTGGCTGGCGCAGCGGGAAGAAGAGACCCGCAACTGGCAGGCCAAACAGAATGAACTGCTCGCCCTGCAGGAACAGCTCCAGCAGCTGACCCCGCTTCTGGAGACCTTACCAGAAACGGACTTAGCAGCAGAACCCGCACCGCTCGACGGCTGGCGTCAGGTACACGATGACTGCCTCGCGCTCCAGAGCCAGTGGCAAACTCTGGGGCAGCAGGAGAGCCAGCAGCAGGCTCAGCTGAAAGAGAGCGAAGCGCAGTTCAGCGCAGCGCTGGCCGCCAGCCCCTTCGCGGACCGGCAGGCATTTCTCGCCGCGCTGCTTGATGAGGAAACGCGCCAGCGTCTCGAAAACCTGAAACAGACGCTGGAGAGCAGGCTACAGCAGAATCAGGCGCTGGCGCTGCGGGCTCGCGAAGCGCTCGATAACCACAGCCGGCAGCCGCCGGCGGAAATGGACTTCAGCCAGTCTCTTGAGCAGGTGCAGGAACAGCTTCAGCAGCTAACGACGCTGCTGCGGGAAAACAGCGCCCGTCTGGGAGAGATTCGCCAGCAGCTGAAACAGAATGCAGAAAACCAGCAGCGTCAGCACGCTTTACGCCAGCAGATGGAGCGCACCGCGCAGGAAGTGGAAGACTGGGGATGGCTGAACTCGCTTATCGGCTCCAGGGAGGGCGATAAATTCCGTAAATTTGCCCAGGGCCTGACGCTGGATAATCTGGTGTGGCTGGCCAACCACCAGCTTAATCGCCTGCACGGTCGCTATCTGCTGCAACGTAAAGCCAGCGATGCCCTGGAGCTTGAAGTGGTCGACACCTGGCAAGCGGACGCGGTGCGCGACACCCGGACCCTCTCCGGCGGCGAGAGTTTCCTCGTAAGCCTCGCGCTGGCGCTGGCGCTCTCCGACCTGGTGAGCCATAAGACGCGGATAGACTCGTTGTTTCTTGATGAGGGCTTCGGCACGCTGGATAGCGAAACCCTCGATACCGCGCTGGATGCGCTGGACGCGCTCAACGCCAGCGGCAAGGTTATCGGCGTCATCAGCCACGTCGAGGCGATGAAAGAGCGCATTCCGGTGCAAATTAAAGTTAAAAAGATCAACGGGCTGGGCTATAGCCGCCTGGATAAAACCTTCGCCGTCGAGTAATGTTCTCCCTCCGCACCTGCCTTCAAGACCTCTCCCACGGGAGAGGTCGCTCCGTTGTCCGGGTCAGAAATTCACGATACATCTTGATATCGCACGAACACGCATGATAAGTTCACTTAAATTGCTTTAATGATGAAAATCAGGCTAATTCATGCATGAAAACGCGTTTATTATCGTCATCGCATCATTTCGTGCAAAAACGTGCATCAATAACTTTTCTGACGGGCGAACTGCGGCCTCCGGCAGCATCGTCCCATCCCCTCTGGCCCATTAAGAAGGTCTTAACCATGAAAAATTTACTAATTTTGATTGCCGGCCCGGTACGCAGCGGCACTCACAATCGCGCGGAACTAATCGACGCTAACCTGAACAATATGGCCCAGGTTGCGCTACGCGTTTATCAGAAAGGACATATCCCCGTGGTCGGCGAATGGCTGGCTCTCCCCATTGCCAAAGCCGCGGGCTCCACGGAAATTGGCGATGCGATTAGCGAGGAATATCTCTACCCCGTCGCTCACCGCTTAATTAGCCGCTGTGACGCTATTCTGCGCCTGCCGGGCGAATCTCGCGGCGCGGATCTGGATATTGAGGAAGGCAAAAAAAGGGGGCTGTCGATTTATTACAGCCTGGAGGAGATCCCGGACCGATAATCCGCAGGGTACCCGCTGCACCGTTCAGGCCGCGCAGCGGGTTGAAGATTACAGCGGCCACAGCCAGGCCGCGCCGCGCACGCCGCTGGAGTCCCCGTGCACCGCCCGGCGAATCGGGGTCTCGCATTCACCGCCGAATACCCACGGTTTTAGCAGATTCGGCACCGTTTGATAGAGACGATCAACGTTGCTCATTCCCCCGCCAAGCACAATGACGTCCGGATCGAGAATGTTGACCACGTGAGCCAACGACTTCGCCAGCCGCATCTCATAGCGGCTTAGCGCCAGTTCCGCTACCGGGTCCCGCTCGCCGACGCGCTGCATAATCTCGCTGCCCTGTAGCCGCTGACCGCTCAGGCGCTGGTAATCGGTCGCAAAGCCGGTGCCGGAAATAAAGGTTTCGATACAGCCCTGTTTACCGCAGTAGCACGGTACTTCAGCGCGATAGCGCAGTTCATCCTCATCCATCCACGGCAGCGGATTGTGTCCCCACTCGCCCGCCGTGCCGTTGCCGCCAATATGGGCGCGTCCGTTAAGCGCCACGCCTGAACCGCAGCCGGTGCCAATGATGACTGCAAATACCGTTTGCGCCCCGGCCGCCGCGCCGTCGACCGCTTCCGACACCGCGAGGCAGTTGGCATCGTTGGCCAGACGCACTTCACGTTGCAGACGCTGGCTAAGGTCTTTATCAAACGGCTGGCCGTTGAGCCACGTTGAGTTGGCATTTTTAACTACGCCGGTATAAGGCGAAATCGAACCGGGGATGCCGACGCCGACCGTGCCGCTCTGCCCGGTAGCCTGCTCGGCCATCTCGACCAGCGAGGCTATCGTCTCTATCGTCTGGCGATAATCACCCCCTGGCGTAGGCAGGCGGTGGCGAAATAGCTGCTCTCCCTGGTCGCTCAGCGCGATGACTTCCGTTTTGGTCCCGCCTAAATCAATCCCAATGCGCACTGTGAATTCCTCTCCCGATTAACAATGCAAGCATAGCGACAATTCGCTATCATGCCCGCTGGATTTAACGACAAAGCCGTGGAAATTATCATGCTGTGGTTCAAAAATTTAATGGTTTATCGTCTCAGCCGCGACATTTCCCTGCGCGCCGAGGAGATGGAAAAACAGCTGGCCGAGCTGACATTTACCCCTTGCGGCAGCCAGGATATGGCCAAAACCGGTTGGGTTCCGCCGATGGGCTCGCACAGTGATGCGCTGACCCATACGGCAAATGGCCAGATAGTTATCTGCGCGCGTAAAGAAGAGAAGATCCTGCCGTCTCCGGTGATCAAACAGGCGCTGGAAGCAAAGATCTTCAAGCTGGAAGCCGAACAGGGCCGTAAGCTGAAAAAAACGGAAAAAGATTCGCTGAAGGATGAAGTGCTTCATTCCCTGCTGCCGCGCGCCTTTAGCCGCTTCAGCCAGACCATGATGTGGATCGATACCGTCAACGGGTTGATCATGGTGGACTGCGCCAGCGCCAAAAAAGCGGAAGATACGCTGGCGCTGCTGCGTAAAACCCTGGGCTCGCTGCCGGTTGTTCCGCTGGCGCTGGAAACCCCGATCGAACTGACGCTGACCGAGTGGGTGCGTTCCGGTACCGTGGCTCAGGGCTTCCAGCTGCTGGATGAAGCCGAGCTGAAAGCGATGCTGGAAGATGGCGGCGTGATCCGCGCGAAAAAACAGGATCTGGTCAGCGATGAGATCGCTGTGCACATTGAGGCTGGTAAGGTGGTGACCAAGCTGGCGCTCGACTGGCAGCAGCGCATTCAGTTCTTAATGTGCGATGATGGTTCGATTAAACGTCTGAAGTTCTGCGACGAGCTGCGGGACCAGAATGAAGATATCGACCGGGAAGATTTCGCTCAGCGCTTTGACGCGGACTTTATTCTGATGACCGGCGAACTGGCCGCGCTGATTCAGAATCTGGTAGAAGGGTTAGGCGGCGAAGCGCAGCGCTAATCGGGTAAATTCCTTCCTGCCTGCGCAGGAAGGAAACGAACATTACAGATAGCGGCACAGATAAGAGGTCGGCTCAGCCACCTGCAAATTAAACTCGCTATTCCCCGGAACGTTGAATACTTCCCCGGCAGCATAGACTTTCCACTCGGTTTCACCCGGCAGAAGAACGTTCAGCGCGCCGCTGACTACGGTCATCTCTTCCGGCTGCGCGGTCCCGAAGGTGTATTCCCCTTCCGCCATCACGCCCACGCTCGCACGACCGGTGCTGCTGCTGGTGAAGCCAATGGATTTTACTTTTCCGTCAAAGTATTCATTGCTTTGAAGCATAAACTCGCCCTTATGATCTTGTGTTGAAGGCACAATATAGGGGGCGCTCCTTGCCCCTGTCACGTAAAATTAACGTGTTACAACAGGTTAAACTAATAGTTCTGCCGCCAGCCGTGAAATCAGTATATTTGACAATAAAACCGGAATATCCAGCGCTTTTTGTAATATATCGCGATGCTGCTGGTGGTAACAAAGACAATCCAGCATTAATACGTCAGCGCCTTGTTCAATCAACTCCCTGCCCGCGGCCAGCAGCTGTTCTTTACTACCGTTAACCGGACTGCAGATAGCATAAAGAGGAGTATGCGTTAACACCTGCCATTTATCCCGCTGCAGCGGCAGCATCTCTTCCACCGGAACAATTACTCCCACCTGATGGCCGTCAACAATCGACGCGACCAGCGGCGGAATGATCCTTTGCGGCTCGAGCAGGATTGCATTATTTGCTTTAAATCCGCTAAAAGGATGGGTACTCATCAGTAAAATAAGGTCGTAATTTTGTTTATCGAGCATCGCAATGACGCTATGTAAATCACGTTCAACTTTCTGCCGCGAGACTTGCGCGATTTGATTATCATTGAGCAAGGTTAACAGCGCTTCATCGCCGGGTTCCACGCAGTAATCGCGCATAACCTCTTCGCGCGCCATTTTGCCTAACAGGCTAATATGATTGATCTGATCTTCCCTGATATGTTCAGTTAAAAGCGGCAACATCTCCGCCACCGGTACCACCCCAATGGTCAAAATTGCCATCGATGCACTACTCATATCATTTACCTTTGTCACAACCGCTGTTTCAAAACAGGCTTCTATTTACGACTTCTGCCCCCTGGTGACCAAAATCAACCGTCGTGAAGCGTAGCAGGTTACGGCTAATATGGAATGTAAAGATTCCAGAAGCGCTTAAAACGCTCCTGAAAATCCGTATCTTAGTTAATCATTAGTACTGTTAATTAATTAAAAATGTGATATATGCCCGGTTACGACTTTTTCAGAGCGAATCCCGGACATTTATTGGGGAATTATGACTTGTCAGGATCTTCGTAACGCCGTTTAGCGTCCAGCGCTTCCTGTTCTGTAGGGTGCTCACTGATAAGCGAGTTAGGCGTCGGATGGTCAGCGCGCAGTTCATACCAGGTCACCGTTTGCCCCTCGGGGCCTTTCTCAACGGCGACAACGCGCGCTTCCCTTGGATATGGAGGTCTGGTCGGCATAGCATTTCCTTTTTTTACCTTAAGAGATTTAAAGTATAGGCGCTGCCGATCCGTTTACCCCAGGTAAAGTCTTAACTGGTATAGGTCTCACCGCAGACGGTCGTCATAATCTGTTCAACGACTTCATCCGGCGGGACGGTCGCGTTGATAATATGATGCGCGGCGGCCCGATACAGCGCTTCCCTCTGTGCCAGCACCTCCCCCACTTCATCGCGGATCGGCTTTCCGGTCAGCGTAGGGCGCTGTTCCGCCTTCGGATAGGCTTCAAGACGACCAATCAGGGCAGAAACCGTGGCCTCAAGATAGATCACGACGCCATTTTCCCGCATAAACTGACGATTGTATTCGCTGAGAATAATGCCGCCGCCGGTAGCGATGATCGTTGCGGGTTGAGCGACGCGTTCCAGCGCCTGCGTTTCCAGAGCGCGAAAGCGTTCCCAGCCTTCCTGCTGAACGATAGTCGCCACGCTGCGTTGTTCATGCTCCTGAAGCTCATGATCCGTATCGGCGAACTGGAAACCGCGAGCTTCCGCCAGCGCATGACCGATCGTCGTTTTACCGCAGCCGCGAGGCCCGACAAGAAAAATTAGCTGTGTCATTACCGAAGACCCCTTGGTTCCGCGTTTTGCGGATAAATGAAAGCGAAAAGAGAAACAATGGTACCGCAAACTTACCCGACGATAACCGTAAAATAAACGTTACACACCATCTGCAAACCCTTTCACCTTAGTATTAGAAAGGACTTTAAATGTAAACTTATCATTGCATGTGGTGTTATGCCAGCTTTACTTTTGTACAAAAGTTATTTTTTGTTCGCAGTCTGGCGTAAACAGTAACACATTTCTGCACAGCTTTACGCAGCCACATATTTACAACATCCGTGCTTCGGAGCGAATCTGAGGCTAATCAATCAGTATGACAGAGGTATGTAGTATGCAATCTGAAGAGCAACGCCTTATCGATGGACTGTTTTCCCGGTTAAAAGAGGCCGAGAGCCGCAGCGCATCGCGCGATTCCAGCGCCGAGGAGCGGATTGCCGGGCACATTAAAGAACAACCGTTCGCCCCTTACTATATGGCGCAAACGATTCTGATTCAGGAAGCGGCAATCAAGCAGCTCAACGAGCGGATTCAGGCGCTGGAAAGTCAGGTCAGCCAGCTGCAGGCCGCGAAGCCGAGCAGCGGTGGCTTTCTCTCTGGTCTGTTTGGCGGCGGTCAGTCTCGCGGTTCCGATCCCATTCCTGGGGCCGAGCAGTATGGTCGCCCTCAGGCCAGCGTCCAGCCTCAGTATGCTCCGCAGACGCAACAGCAGAGCTATGCGCCTCAGGGCGCCCGCAGCGGCGGCGGTTTTATGGCCGGTGCGCTGCAAACCGCGGCGGGCGTTGCGGGCGGGGTGGTGCTGGGAAACATGCTCACCAATATGTTTAGCGGCTCGCATCCGCAGGAGATCGTTAATATCATCGAAGAGAAACCGCAGCCGGATCTCAGCCAGGCGCAGGACAATAGCGTCGCTGACGATACCTTCCGCCAGGATGACAGTCAGTTCCTTGCCGACAACAACGACTATGATGCCGACTTCGACGCCGGTTTTGGCAACGATGATTTCGGCAGCGACGACGACAGCTGGGTTTAACCCTGCTGGCGCTTGACGTCCAGCAGCCATTTCTCCAGCGCGGCGGCAAACTGCTGTCGATCGCGCTGGGATAAGCTATCCGGGCCGCCGGTCTGCACGCCGCTGGCCCGCATCGTTTCCATAAAATCGCGCATCGTGAGGCGTTCGCGTATCGTCGCCTCACTGTAGCGTTCGCCGCGCGGGTTCAGCGCCGCCCCACCCTTCGCCAGCACTTCCGCCGCCAGCGGGATATCGGCGGTAATCACCAGATCCCCCGGTTCACATAAACGTACGATTTCGTTATCCGCCACGTCAAAACCCTGCGCCACGCGCAGCGTGCGAATAAAGCGCGACGGCGGGACGCGCAGCGGCTGGTTAGCGACCAGCGTCAGCGAGATTTGCGTACGCTCGGCGGCGCGGAACAAAATATCTTTAATGACGTTCGGACACGCGTCCGCATCAACCCAAATAGCCATTGCGGCTCCTGTCGATGAAAAAGAGATAACGTATTGTCGCCTGCTTTGGCCTTCCGCGAAAGCAACAAGATGATAAGCTATGTCGCTAACGATAAAACAAACAAGGGGATTGGTGATGGAGAAGAAAATCGGCTTTATCGGCTGCGGCAACATGGGCAAGGCCATTCTCGGCGGCCTGATCGCCAGCGGACAGGTTCAGCCGGGACAAATCTGGGTCTACACCCCGTCGCCGGATAAAGTGGCGGCCCTGCACGACCAGTACGGCATAAATGCGGCGCAAAGCGCGCAGGAAGTGGCTCAGGTAGCGGATATTATCTTTGGCGCCGTTAAGCCGGGCGTGATGGTGAAAGTTCTCAGCGACGTTGCCTCCAGCCTGAATAAAGACTCTCTGGTGGTTTCCATTGCCGCTGGCGTCACCCTCGACCAGCTGGCGCGCGCTCTGGGCCACGATCGTAAAATAGTCCGCGCGATGCCCAATACGCCTTCGCTGGTTAATGCGGGCATGACGTCGGTTACGCCAAACGCGCTGGTTAGCGCCGAAGAGACCGCGGATATCCTGACCATCTTCCGTTGCTTTGGCCAGGCGGAAATTATTGCTGAGCCGATGATCCACCCGGTGGTAGGCGTCAGCGGCTCCGCGCCGGCTTACGTCTTTATGTTTATCGAAGCAATGGCTGATGCCGCCGTACTCGGCGGAATGCCGCGCGCTCAGGCATATAAATTCGCAGCCCAGGCGGTGATGGGCTCGGCCAAAATGGTGCTCGAAAGCGGGGAACATCCGGGCGCGCTGAAGGATATGGTGTGCTCGCCGGGCGGCACGACGATCGAGGCCGTGCGCGTGCTGGAAGAGAAGGGTTTCCGTTCCGCCGTTATCGAAGCCATGGCGAAATGCATGGAAAAATCAGAGCAGCTGAGCCGTTCCTGATATCCACATCGGACAGCGGGTGGGGTATCCCTCACCCGCTCATTTTCTACACCTGTTTTTTCAGGCACGCGCTCATAAATTTGCTGCGATCGTCACCTTTCAGCGACTGCTGGGTCGCCTGACCGTTGCACTCGCGCATTTTTAGCTGCTGAGGCGTTAACCCCTTACCGTCCTGGGCCGCGCCCTCTTTCTTCAGGCAGCTGCTCATAAACGTTTTACGCTCATCCCCTTTTAGCGACTTCGCTGATGCTTCTTTATTGCAGACGCTCATCTTTTGCTGCTGGGGGGTCAACTCTTTTTCCGCGGCACTCACCGCTGTCATAAATACCAGGCCAAAAAGTAGGGTCACAAGTAATGTTATTTTCATCGCACCATCCTCTATGAGTGGAACACTGTAAGTCTGGTCGCTGATGGAGAAAAAACCAGCCGGTAACGAAAATTCATCACCGGCGTCCGGTTATTTCAGATTAAGTGCGGCTTTCATGGTGTAAAACAGGTCGGTCTGATCGGTTAAGCCCACCACGTTAGCCGCATGCGGGCCATAGGCGGCGATACGCAGCTGAGTACCGGTATGCTCCATCGACTCTTCTTCAGAGTTGCCGTAGCTCATCACCATCACCGAGCCATCTTTGGTGTTCAGCGCCTGCGTCAGGCCCGGCGCTTTGGTATCGGCGGGGATAATCTGGCTGGCGTGAGCGTGGTCGGCGGTGACGATAACCAGGGTGTTGCCCTCTT
This sequence comes from Klebsiella sp. K5-306, assembly GCF_051835185.1. Lineage (NCBI taxonomy): Bacteria > Pseudomonadati > Pseudomonadota > Gammaproteobacteria > Enterobacterales > Enterobacteriaceae > Klebsiella > Klebsiella sp. K5-306. The sequence goes on along the minus strand of NZ_JAIFJY010000013.1, from coordinate 165,797 downwards.
TTTTGGCAAATTCCAGCGCCTTCTGTACCGCTTCATCCAGATCGACGGTCTCGCCAATCTGGCCGCACGGATTCGCCGCATGATCCTGTTTATCGATGGAAGCGCCTTCCACCTGCAGGAAGAAGCCTTTCTCATTGCTGCTCAGCAGATCGATGGCTTTTTCAGTCATCTGCGCCAGCGTCGGCACCGATGCATCGCGTTTCGGGTTCGGAGTACAGGTTACTGCCGCCTTATCGATATTGCCGTGATAAGACGCCTTTGGGCCTTCCCAACGCACCGGCATATTGCCTTCCGCGAAGAGACCGAGCAGCGGTTTATCCTGATTTGCCTGGCTAATGGCGGCCAATGAGCTGGCATCGGTAACGATCTGGTAGCCGCGGGCCACCGCCTGCTCGTGCAGCGTTTTGCCCTGCCATTCGCCGGCCGTCGCGCTTTCAGCGAAGGTTTTCGCTCCGCCGCCCAGCGTCACGTCGGGACGCGCGTTCAGCAGTTGTTCGGTAATGGAACCTTTCCCGCCCTTTTCCAGCGCATTGCTGGCGCATTTTTCGCTGGTCACGCTCGGGCCGTAGCATTTACGCGAAGTGACGTGCGCCACCAGCGCAGCCGGCGTCGCGTCCTGCAGTTCCGCCGTTGAGACGTTACCGGTGGCTAAACCCGCCGCTTTCGCCAGCTCAAGGATAGTCTGATGATCTTTTTCATGGATATCGACGCCCAGCGCGCCGTTATAGCTTTTTACGCCGGTGGTCCATGCGGTAGCGGAAGCGGCGGAGTCGGTCACATAATTCGGCTTGCCGGTTTTCTTATCCAGCGAATAGTGGGTGTACTGGCCAGTCAGCGGCAGCGCGTCAATCCCTTTAAAAAATCCGCCCGCCCCTTCTGCATAATTTCGCGCGGCGGTAATTTCAGAATCCCCCATCCCGTCGCCAATCAGCAAAATAATATTTTTAGCTGGTTTATTGATTAACGAAGCGCGCAGCGCCTCGGTCCGATCGCCGCTTAAACGACGCGCGCCGCCCGGCGTGGTGATATCGCCCTGGGCGGCGCGATTTTCCAGAACCGGTGCGGTTGTTGTTTCTGCGTGAATAATCGGGGAGCCCAGCAGAGGTAGCAGGGCAATAAACAGGGCGCTTAATTTCACTTTTATCGTCTCCATGTAAAAAATACTTTAAAAAACAAAACGAGGGAGACTGTATAAAAGCGATGTGACAGTAAAATGACAGCATCCATACCTTGTCACGAAACTAACTACGAGGATGCCGTAACAGCTTTTTTATATATTGCTGCAGTAGCTGGGTATCGCGGTCATCGACCAGCGGGCCGGGGCTGGCCTCGTCGATCGCCTGCTCGATATCGCTGATGAGCGCCTGCTGGGCGTCCTGCGCCATATGGCGCAGCAGAGCAGTGACCACCACTTCCAGCGCCTCGACCTGGGCCGTCAGTTCCTTCGATTCTTCTTCCTTTTGGGCGAGTTTTACCAGTAGCTCAGCAATGAGATTCTTCACAGCGCTTTATCCTTATGCGAGGTCCGTAGTCTGCTATTTATGTCATACATTAGCCGTCGGTTGCCACAATTATTTTTTTAAAATGAATCGGCTCATCGATGAATAACAAGCGAAACGTTTTGCTCTTTACACCCCGCCATCCAGGAAATGACTCAATGACGGATTAATAAGCGACATAACCAAATTTAACAAATAAGAATAAAATGGAATATCGCTATTCTATCGATAACTATAACGTATCGCCATAATATATCTGGTAGGCCAGATTAACGCTGTCCGGCGCGTCTTTTCCGGCCAGACGTGCAATAAGTATTTCGCTCGCAGTTTTACCGATTTCATAACGTGGGGTAATGACGCTGGCGATTTTTTGCAACCGGGCGCGGCCAATTTCCAGCCCGTGAAAACCGGCAATCGCCATCTCCTGCGGGACGTTTTTTCCCTGAGCCTGGCACTCCAGCAGCACGCCTACCGCCAGATCGTCGTTGGTACAAAAGATCGCATCGATATCCGGCCGCACCTGCTGCATTTGCAGAAACATCTGCCGGCCAAGCGCAACCGAGGAGATGGTGCGCGGCGCCATATGATAGGGCTTCAAACCGTGGGCCGCCAGCGCCAGTTCGGTTCCGTGAAAGCGGCTTAAATCGCGGGGATCGTCCATTGAACCAAAAAAGGCGATCGCCCGTTTACCGCTCTCAAGAAAGGCGTTCGTCATGTCCCACGCCGCCTTTTCGTTATCGAAACCTACCTGGATATCCAGTTGCTGACCGCCAAAATCCATCAGTTCAGCAACAGGAATACCGCTGGCGCGGACGTATTGCACCATGCGATCGCTATGCTGTTTTCCGGTCAAAATCAGCCCGTCAATGTTATAAGAGAGCAGGTTAAGCACCTCGCGCTCTTCACGCTGCGGATCGTATTCGTAGTTGGCAATCAGGGTCTGGTACTGGTGAGCGGAAGTGACGGATTCGATTCCGGCCAGCACATCGGCAAAAATCTGATTGCGAAAAGAGGGAATGAGCACGCCAATCGTTTTGCTGCGGGCATTAAGCAGGATTTCCGGCGCCCGATTAGGAATATAGTTGTTCTCTTCCATGACCTTCGAAATCAGCTCACGGCTGCGCTGGGAAACCTGACCGGGGTCGCGTAAATAACGACTGACCGTCATTTTATTCAACCCCGCCAGGTTGGCGATATCCTGCAATGTCATCCGGTTGTTTTTCATCAGGTTCTCTACGACAAACGACTTATGTCCTTGCAGAGAACCTTACCACAGCAGCGGCGGTTTATGTTAACCGGCGACCTTTTTTGCCGTCACCGAGGAGGTGGCGGGTTGTGGGTTAGCGCGCACGTTGTACATCAGCACGACGGAGGACAACAGCGCGATAGCCATAAAGGTATAGGATACCCCCGGTCCGCCGGTAATACCGTTCAGATACCCCACCAGCCACGCGCCAAGGAAAGCGCCGAGCGCGCCGAAGCTGTTGATCAGGCCCATCGATACCCCGGAGACGTTACGCGGCAACAGTTCAGGAATGAGCGCGAAGAACGGGCCATAGGGCGCGTACATGCACGCCGCGGCAATCACCAGCAGCAGGTAAGAGAGCCAGAACGCCTGGTTGCCCACCATCCACGAACCAAAGAAAGCGATAGCGGCAATCAGTAATAATGGCCAAATAAACAGCTTTCGATTCTGAAACTTATCCGACAGCCAGGAGACCGTCAGCATCAGGATGATTGCCGCCAGGTACGGCACCGCCGCCAGCCAGCCCACAGCCACGATATCCATCTGCGCGGCGTTTTTCAGAATTGACGGCATCCACATCATGAAGCCGTACACACCGATGCTCCACAGCGCATGGACCGCGCAGAGCATAATGACATTGCGCGAGCGCAGCGCTTCACCGTAGTTGCGCACTGGCTTGATATGACTCTGCTCGCTGTCCATCACCTTCTGCAGGGTCTCTTTTTCCTGCTCACTCAGCCAGGAAACCTCGGACGGTTTATCGCGCACCAGAATCCACCAGCATACCGCCCACAGCACCGCCGGAATGCCTTCGATAATAAACATCTCGCGCCAGCCCCACGCCTGAATGAGGTAGCCCGAAACGATCGACATCCACAGCACCGTCACCGGATTTCCGAGGATCAGGAAAGTATTGGCGCGTGAACGTTCGGTTTTGGTAAACCAGTTACTGATATAAATCAGCATTGCTGGCATCACCGCCGCCTCGACCACGCCCAGCGTAAAGCGAATCGCCATCAGCATCGGAATATTGCTGACGAACCCGGTCGCCGCCGCGCAAAATCCCCATAAAATAAGACTGAAGAAAATCATTTTTCGCACGCTGCGTTTTACCGCATATATCGCACCGGGCACCTGGAAAAAGAAATAGCCGAGAAAAAATAGTGCGCCAATAAGCGATGCCGTTCCTTTCGTAATCCCTAAATCACTTTCAATTCCCGCCGCAGCGGCAAAACCATAATTTGCGCGGTCAAGGTAGGCCAGACTATAGGTAATAAATATAATCGGCATTAAATACCACCAGCGACGCACGGGTAATTTCGCGAGCATTTGCATAAGCCATCCTCAGGTGTTGAATACCATCACACGGGTTTAATAATCCGTCCTTCAGGCAGTGCGTGCGCGCATGCGGTTCGAAGGACGTGAAGTGATTCAGACGGCGGCAAGCATCCCGCCATCCACGAATAACAAATGACCGTTAACAAAGTTTGCCGCTGAAGAAGCCAGATACACCGCGGCGCCAATCAGTTCTTCCGGTTTGCCCCAGCGTGCCGCCGGGGTGCGCTGATACAGCCAGGCGGAAAATGCCTCATCGTTGACCAGGGCGGTGGTCATCTCGGTGGCAAAATATCCCGGTGCGATACCGTTAACCTGAATATTGTATTCCGCCAGCTCAACGCACATGCCGCGGGTCAGCATTTTAACTGCCCCTTTCGAGGCCGCATAAGGCGTAATGGTTTTACGCCCCAGCTCGCTCTGCATTGAGCAAATATTAATTATCTTCCCGGCGCGGCGGCCGATCATATATTTCGCCACCTGCTGCGAAACCAGGAAAACGCCCTTCTGGTTGACCTCAATAACGTTATCCCACTCCTCCTCCGGAAACTCGGTAAAAGGGAAACGTCGTTGAATCCCGGCGTTGTTAATTAAAATATCAATGGCGCCGACCTCCGCTTCGATGCGGGCTATCGCCTGCTCGACCTGCGTCGCCTGAGTGACATCAAATGCGTACCCTACCGCGCGGAAGCCCTGCGCCACCAGCGCCTGCGCCGCCTGGTCCGCACGAGCCTGAGTCCGATCGTTGATGATGATTTCTGCCCCATACTCCGCAAGGCCGCCGGCCAGCAAATTGCCTATCCCCTGAGCAGACCCGGTGATCAGCGCGCGCTTCCCTGTCAAATCGAATAAATTTCGCATAAAACCTCTTTTTTAGATAACTGTTACGCGTAACTGTATACGCGTAACAGTTAATAATAGAAGAGGATGAGAGGAGAAAATGATCGTTTTGTGATCGGTAATACATTTGAAGCTGAAGGCGGTCGGCGACCGGCATTGACGCTGTGATGTCAATACCGGCGAAGGAGAAGAGAAGGGAAGGGATTAAGCCGTTGTACGACGGCTGCGACGCAGCATGATGGCCAGCTGCCAGATATTGATCAGGACAATAACCGCCGTCGCGATAAACACCCAGCGGAAGCCGGCCATGGCCGAGACCGATGCGCCGATTAACGGACCGGCTACGTTGCCAAGATACATAAACGACTGGTTATAACCAAAAATCCGCCCGGTCACGCTGTCGCTGCAGTATTTCAGCAGAAGCGTTTGCACCGCCGGCAGCATTGCCCCATCGGCAAAACCGAGCAGAAAACGCAGCACACCAAGCTGGAATGGGGTTGTGACGAACGACATGGCAAAGAACATCACCACCGCGCAGCATAGCGTCGCCAGCAGGATCCGCGAGGTGCCGATCCTGTCGCCCAGTTTCCCCAGACGGGGAGCCGAAATCAGCGCCGACACGCCCGGTACGGCGGCGATCATGCCGGCAAGAAAGGCGATGTTATTGCTATCCGGCGCCATCGACTTAATAAAGAGCGCCAGAATCGGGCCAATTGAACCATTGCACAGTTGGATCACCAGGGTGGTGAAAAACAGGCTGATTACCAGACCCGGATAAGGCAGCGAGGCAAACACCGCCTTACCGCTCAGCCGCTCCGCTTTACTCATCTGCGGGCGGACGCCCTCTTTGATCAGAAACAGCGTCACCAGGAAACTCACGGTCAGTAAAACAGCAGTGATGATAAAGACCGCGCGCAAACCGACATGGTCAGCCAGGAAACCGCCGAGCAGCGGCCCACCGATCACGCCGCTGATTTGCGCCGTTGAAAGTGTACTCAGCGCCCAGCCGCTACGCTCGCGCGGAACCTGAGACGCCACCAGCGCCATAGCGTTAGGAATATAGCCGGAGGTCAGCCCCATCACCGCACGCAGGATAAACAGTTGCCAGACGTTGGTGGCAAAGGCCTGGAGTAAAATGGCGATGGCCATCCCCAGCGAGGCGCGCAGCAGCATTAGCTTGCGCCCTTTGCGGTCGGCCAGGCTGCCCCACATCGGCGAGACGATCGCTGACACCAGAAAGGTGACGCTGAAGGTCAGCCCAGACCACATGGATAACGCTTCGTGCGAGGTTACGCCGAGTTGAGAAACGTACAGCGGCAAAAAGGGGAGAATTTGGCTGATAGCCAGTCCGGTAAAAAAACAGCCAAACCAGACGGAGATAAGATTAACCTTCCAGGATTCCATAACTACGCGTATTCATTAATTTTTTGGCAATTATTACCTAGCTTAGCAATTTCCCCGATCCGCCGTACTACCAGAGATGCGCCAGAGGTGAGTTTAGTGTTTTATGACACCATATAGCCCTGTTGCGAATGATTTCGTGGTGAAAATCGTGGTGTACAGTGAGTTATGCTTAGAAACAGAAACCCTGGCCGCGCATCCCGAAGTGAAAATGGTTGGCATGGGCCGCGTTATAGTCCGGCCCTAAAGCGTTGCCGTAATAGCGGCAACCGCCGGCCAGTAACGCCTGCAGCCAAGGGTGATACTGCGCATCGGGCCACCCTTTCAGCACGCTGACGCGTCGGCCATCGGACAGACGAAAGCCGCTGACATCCAGCGCCTCCGCGGTAGCATGCTCACTACGCCGCGCGTTCTGGCGATGGTAAATATTACGGCAGGCATAGCTGCCAAAATGGTCAATCTGGCGGAGCTCTTGCCCCAGCATCCGGCGAGTCAGCGGTTTCGCCTGCTGTTGCAGATATAGCGCGCTGCTCAACGCCAGCGGACAACTGGCAAGAAAGCTGCTGCTGAGCTTCACCGTGCCAAAATCACGCACCCGAACCACATTCTGCAGAGGACACGCTCCTCCGCTATCGGCCACCGGCTGGCTGGAAATGAGCTTCCGCCGGTTGGCCTCCTCAAGCAGGCCAGCGCACTCGGCGGGCGTTAATCGCCGCAGTTTATAGTGGCTGAGGAGTCCCGGGGGGTCTTCCAGGCGCAGCGGCGCGAATGGATTGTACTGTGCGGGAAGATAACGATAGCCGTAATATCCGGCCGCCAGCAGCGCCAACAGAACGATAAGACCTTTTCCTTTCACGCGCCGCCTCCCAATGCTTTACCCGGTGAATATTATGGCAGCCAGGGGGCTCTTTCACATGCTATGTTATGCCCTTTGATGTAATCATGATGGAAGTTGAAATGGCTAAGATGAGGGTTGGGATCGTTTTCGGCGGTAAGTCGGCAGAACATGAAGTGTCGCTTCAGTCAGCGAAAAATATCGTGGAAGCGATCGATAAAACGCGCTTCGACGTAGTTTTGCTGGGGATTGATAAGCAGGGGCAATGGCATATTAACGACGCCAGTAACTATCTGCTCAATCCGCAGGATCCTGCCCATATTGCCCTGCGCCCGTCCGATATTACGCTGGCGCAGATTCCCGGACGCGAGGCGCAGCAGCTGATTAACGCTGATAGCGGCCAGCCGCTGGCGGCCATCGACGTCATCTTCCCGATCGTTCACGGCACTCTTGGCGAAGATGGTTCTCTGCAGGGTATGCTGCGGATGGCTAACCTGCCCTTCGTCGGCTCCGACGTCCTCGGCTCCGCCGCCTGCATGGACAAAGACGTCACCAAACGTCTGCTGCGCGATGCCGGGCTGTCGATTGCCCCTTTTATTACCCTGACCCGCGCTAACAGGAATCAGGTAAGCTTTGCCGAGGTGCAGGCGAAGCTGGGCCTGCCGCTGTTTGTTAAACCGGCGAACCAGGGCTCCTCGGTGGGCGTCAGCAAGGTCAACAGCGAAGAACAGTATCAGCAGGCCGTCGCCCTGGCCTTCGAATTTGACCATAAAGTGGTGGTTGAACAGGGGATTAAAGGGCGTGAGATCGAGTGCGCGGTATTGGGCAACGATAATCCCGAGGCCAGCACCTGCGGTGAAATCGTCCTCAACAGCGAATTCTACGCCTATGACACCAAGTACATTGACGATCAGGGCGCGAAAGTGGTGGTTCCGGCGGCCATCGACAGCGATGTAAACGATAAAATTCGCGAGATCGCCGTTCGTGCCTATCAGACCCTCGGCTGCAGCGGCATGGCGCGCGTCGATGTGTTCCTGACCGCCGATAACGACGTGGTGATTAACGAAATCAATACGCTGCCGGGTTTCACCAACATCAGCATGTATCCGAAGCTATGGCAGGCCAGCGGCCTGGATTACACCAGCCTGATTAGCCGCCTGATTGAACTGGCGCTGGAGCGTCACGCCGCCGATCGGGCGCTGAAAACATCGATGAATTAATCAAGGTATCGCCCGGTGGCGGCTGGTGCCTTACCGGGCCGGTAGCCCGGACAGATGCGCAGCATCGCCTCCGGGAAACCACATCCAACACGGCTTCAGGTTATCTCCCCGGGGGCGGCGCAAGCGCCTGCCCGGGCTACGGGTTCACCGCCTCCGCCTTACGCTTCCTCTGCCGGGCGGCGGCGAATAATAAAACCGGCGATCCAGAAGCTAATCACCCACGTCACCAGCCCAACCGCGTAAGAACGCCAGCCTTCGGTTTCATACCCCAACAGCCCGACTACGCCATTCATAATAAAAATTAACCCCAGGGCAACCGCATAGTAGTGCCAGTCGCGGCGGATTTTTTCAGTGAGTTTCATAACCACTCCGACAACAAAAAAAGCATCTTCGCATAGCCATCACCGCCGGTCTGCAGCCGCGTGGAGAATTGTCGCACATTGCGATAGCGGTCTAAATTTCACAAATTTGTAGCAAACTCACAAGCCGATGAAATCAGGAATATTCCTGGGCGGAAATTACCAGCAATCTGATACTGGAATCCCCCCGGGGTTGCCAGAATGACTCGTATGTAGCCGAAGTAAAAAATCGGCAAGAAAGCGAAGTCCGGAGGTCAATATGGCTGAGTTCACCTTTGCAAAGACCGTCAACGGCGGCAAAAAGAGGAGCGCTATTACCAGCAGCAACATCGCCTATGCTCTGTTTGTGCTGTTTTGCTTCTGGGCCGGCGCGCAAATGCTGAGCATGCTAATCCACGCGCCGGGCGTTCTTGAGCACTTGATTCAGATGCAGGACAGTAGCCGCCCCCGGGTCGAAATTGGCCTGCTGGTCGGCACCCTGTTTGGCCTGATTCCCTTCGTGGCGGCCAGCCTGTTAATTGGCATATCAGGGCTGATTTTTCGCTGGCGCAGCCGCCGTTAGCGGCGCGCCATACAGCTGGCCCGTCGGTCGTCAACGCGTTTGGCAAACCAGGCGGTGGTCAGATTACGGGTGATTTTGGGGCTCTCAAGCTGTATACCCGGCAGGACTTCCCGCGGAAGCGTTTTACCGGCTTTCTTATCGGCGATGCGAAATACCTGTTTATAAAGATCGCTCTCTTCAAACGCCAGCGTGTCGCCTTTCTTTAACTGACGATGGATCTCGTCGTCGCTCATCGCCAGCTGGGAGGATAAGCGGCGCACCGCCAGTTCGGTGGTTCCCGCCTCGTCGCTGTCGTAGCGAATTAAGTCGCCATCCAGCGCCAGCTTCACGCCCGTTGCTTTAGAGACGGCATTCTGGAAGGCGGCATTGCGGCTGGCGTACCATCCGGCGTTAAAATCAGCAAAACGGTACAGCGGTACGCTGTAGTTCGCCGGATAGTTCAGCAGATGATAGGTGCCAAACCACAGACCGCCGCGCAGGCTGAACACCTCCTGGCGCACGGTACCGTCGATTTTCCACGGATAGCCGTCGGTGTGCTGCTCGGCGAAAGCAATGCTGACCTGCATCGGGCCGCCGGTATGTACCGGGTTCAACGAGCCGAACAGCTTCTGTCCCATCGGCACCATGCCGATAAAATCATCGAAAATCGCGCTCAGCTGCTTTTCGGTTTTCACGCTATCCAGACGTTCGCTATAGCTTTTGCCGTTGGGTGATTTGATTTTCAGCGCGGTATGTACCAGAAAAACCGGGATGTGCATTTTTTCCGCCCGGCGGTCTATCTCCTGCCAGGCGATTTTATTCAGCCCCGGCACCGCCGGGTCAGATTGATAGTTGGATTCCTGCTGCGCCACCGCCAGCACCGAACAGACGTTCTCTTCCGTCGGCGCCAGCTTCTGACTGGCAAAGGTTTTGGCGATGGCCTGCGCCCAGGCTTCGCGATCCTTCACGCTGGCGGGCATTTTCTGCCGCACTACCGCGGCGACATCAATCGCCTTTTCGCCCTTTTTCAGCTCCGGCTCCGGTTTGCTGGAGCAGGCGCTGAGGACAATCCCTGCCAGTAGCGTCAGGGTGAGAGAAGTGATTCTGGATTGCGCTACCGGCATGGTTCATCCTTGCGTTGATTAACTTAATGTTTGCGTCACGGTCTGCAGCTCTTTGCCATCCAGCTCGCGCTCGAAGCTGCGCAGACGTTTGTAGATAGACATCAGCTCAACCAGTGTAGTCCATGAGCTGATCAGGTACTGGAACGAACCGCGAACCTGGCCAAAGACGTTGGTTATCTGAGTCATCAGGCCCAGCGTAATCGTACCGGCAACAATCGACGGAAACAGCAGGAACAAACCGAAAACGTTATCCACCTGCAGATAAAGAATACGGGCGATATTGAAATACATATAGTGGAAATAGAGGCGGAAATAGTTGCGGCGCACGGCGCCAAAGAGTTCACGCACCGTCGGCGGCGTCGCGCGGTTAGCGTCATCTTCGCCGTAAACCAGCTCTTTACGATAGGCGGCCTCAACGCGCTGGTTTTTGAACTCCAGGCCGGGCAGCTTGATCCCAACGACCGCCAGCAGGCCGGTACCCATTAACGACCAGACGATGGCGGCAATCACCAGGCCGTAAGGCAGATGACCGACAATCGGTAAATCCGGGACGTGCGCGGAGAGCGTTACCAGCACCGGCAGGAAGGCGATAAGGGTCATCACCGCGTTAAGGAAGCTGACGCCCATGCTCTCCAGCGTGGAAGCAAAGCGCATGGTATCTTCCTGCACGCGCTGCGCGGCGCCTTCGATATGGCGCAAATGCTGCCAGTGCGCCATATAGTGTTCGTTCATCGCGGTACGCCAGCGGAAGACGTAGTGGCTGACGAAGAAGTTGTTCATCACGCCGATCACCACTGCGATTAGCGCAATGCCGAGGAAGATGCCAATTTCATGATAGAACTGGTTAATGCTGACCTTATGCGGCGTTGCCAGCGCGGCCTGGATAAGATCGTAGAACGGAGCATACCAGGCGTTAATGGCCACCCCAACCTCGACCAGAAACCAGGTAACGAAAATAATCAGCGAGGTACCGAGGATCGACCAGTACTGCCAGCGGTGCGGGCTGTAAATAAACCAGAAAAGGGCGAAAACGCCCACGCAGAATATGTAGAAGGCGTAGAACACCAGGTAGTTGAGGGACCAGAAGCGCGCCGCGCTAATCGCCACATCCTGCGATGCGCCGGTGACCCGCAGCAGCCAGTCGCCGCCGCCCGCCTGCCAAAAGATCACCGCCAGCAGCGACCAGATAAAGGCAGAAATAAAAAACGGCCCCGGTTTGGGGAAAAAGGATTTAAACATCTTGCTCTCCTGCTAACTTCTTTTTCGTTTTGCTGTGCTGTGTACCACAAAAGCGCCCGCCGCAAAGCCGTCGCAGCGAAGCAAAGTGGGCGGATGATGAGACCGGATATCAGCAGCTTAGTTCGCCTGCCATCCGCTAAGAATTGTTTCTGTCGGTTTCACCTGTAAAGGATTGCCGGGAACGGTCAGTGAACGCCACACATCGTTGTAGTGGGCGATCAGCGTGACGGCCGGCGCCGCTGGACGGTTGGCGGTAGTGTGGGCATCTTCCGCGACAGTAATCGCGTAGCCCCGGCTGGCGCCGTTTTTGATGGTGGTATCCACGCAGTAGTCGGTGGCGCAGCCGCAAATCACAAACTGCGTGATGTGATGTTCGCGCAGCACCTCTTCCAGACGGGTATGGTAAAAGGCGTCGCAGGCGGTCTTAGTCACATACAGGGAGCCTGCGGGTTGGATCAGCTCGGGGAGCAAAGCAAAACCTTCGCTCCCCTCTTCGAGGCCGCCCGCTTCGCAGTGCTGAATGAAAATTACGGTGTCCGCAGCGTTAATCAGGCGGTTAATTTGCGCCGCGCAGCGCTCGCGCTCAACTCGCGGCGTCGCGAAAACGCCGTTTTGCATATCCACTACCATCACTACCCGTTTCGCCGCCATCTTCTCTTGCCCCCCCTCTTTAGCCAAAACGATCATCATACGCGCCCGCAGGTGAATGCCGCTATCCGAAAGCAAAAAAAGGATTTTTTACGCCAGGTTACGTTTTTCCGCACAGAATCGTGCTATTAGCGCTTTGCACGGCGGCGCTTCGTAGTATAAATACGCTCTATCTTTTTTCTTCATCATGATGGATGCTCCCGTTGAAACGTAGTCTGCTCATTTTTGCTGCGCTGTGCGCGGCGTCGTTGACATCGGTCCAGGCCGCACAGCCGAGCGTCGACCCGGAATTCGCCGCTGATGTGGTCGATCGTTACGCTAACCATATCTACTACGGCAGCGGCGCAGTCGGTATGGCGCTGGTGGTTATCGACGGAAACCAGCGCGTATTCCGCAGCTTCGGCGAGACGCGCCCGGGCAATAATGAGCACCCGCAGCTCGATTCGGTGATCCGCATTGCCTCTATCAGCAAATTGATGACCAGCGAAATGCTGGTCAAACTTCTCGATCAGGGCGTGGTTAAGCTCAACGATCCGCTAAGCAAATATGCTCCGCCGGGTGCGCGGGTGCCGACTTACCAGGGGGCGCCTATCACGCTGGTGAATCTGGCGACCCATACCAGCGCCCTGCCGCGCGAGCAGCCCGGCGGCGCGGCGCACCGGCCGGTATTTGTCTGGCCAACTCGCCAGCAGCGCTGGAACTGGTTATCCACCGCAACGCTGAAAACCGCTCCCGGCACCCAGGCCGCCTACTCCAATCTGGCATTCGATTTACTCGCCGATGCGCTCTCTACCGCTGCAGGCAAGCCTTATCCGCAGCTGTTTGAAGAGCAGATCACCCGTCCGCTGGGGATGAAAGACACCACCTTTACGCCTTCGCCGGATCAGTGCCGGCGCCTGATGATTCCCGAGAAAGGAGCCAGCCCGTGCAACAATACGCTGGCGGCTATCGGCAGCGGCGGCGTCTATTCCACGCCGGGCGATATGATGCGCTGGATGCAGCAGTTCCTCTCTTCCGATTTCTTCGCCCGTGGGCAGCAGGCGGACCGGATGCAAACGCTGATTTATCAACGCAGCCAGCTGACGAAGGTGATCGGTATGGACGTGCCGGGTAAAGCCGATGCGCTGGGCCTCGGCTGGGTCTACATGAAGCCGAAAAACGGCCAGCCGGGCATTATTCAGAAGACCGGCGGCGGCGGCGGCTTTATTACCTACATGGCGATGAACCCGCAGGCCAACGTCGGCGCCTTCGTGGTGGTCACCCGTTCTTCATTGACGCGTTTCAACAACATGAGCGACGGGATCAACGAGCTGGTCAGTGAATTAAGCGGCGTCCGCACCGGGATTGAGACCGCCAGCCAGTAACCTGTGGGGATGTTTTGCCGACGATTGATAAGGATCGTTTTGGCGAAACATCCCGCCGCCAATTGAGGTAAACTCACTTTTTTCATTTCACAAAATCAGGCAAACCATGACAGATTTAATCACTCGCCCACGCCGCCTGCGCAAGTCCGCTTCGCTACGTGCCATGTTTGAAGAGACAACACTGAGTTTGAACGACCTGGTGTTGCCGATCTTTGTTGAAGAAGAAATCGACGATTACACGGCCATTGAAGCCATGCCCGGCGTGATGCGTATTCCGGAAAAACACCTGGCGCGCGAAATCGAGCGCATTGCCAACGCCGGCATCCGTTCGGTGATGACCTTCGGCATTTCCCATCACACCGATGCCGTTGGCAGCGATACCTGGAACGAAAACGGCCTGGTGGCGCGCATGTCCCGCATCTGTAAAGAGGCGGTGCCGGAGATGATCGTCATGTCCGACACCTGTTTCTGCGAATACACCTCCCACGGCCACTGCGGCGTGCTGTGCGATCACGGCGTGGATAACGACAAAACTCTTGAGAATCTCGGCAAGCAGGCGGTGGTCGCCGCTGCCGCAGGCGCGGATTTTATCGCGCCTTCCGCCGCGATGGATGGCCAGGTGCAGGCTATTCGCCAGGCGCTGGACGCCGCCGGATTTACTGATACGGCGATTATGTCCTACTCCACCAAATTCGCTTCATCGTTCTATGGCCCGTTCCGCGAAGCCGCAGGTACCGCGCTGAAAGGCGATCGTAAAACCTATCAGATGAGCCCGATGAATCGCCGCGAAGCGATTCGTGAATCGCTGCTGGACGAAGCCCAGGGCGCCGACTGCCTGATGGTCAAACCGGCGGGTCCCTATCTTGATATCCTGCGCGATCTGCGCGAGCGCACCAACCTGCCGATCGGCGCGTACCAGGTGAGCGGTGAATACGCGATGATTAAGTTCGCCGCCCAGGCTGGCGCTATCGATGAAGAGAAAGTGGTGCTGGAAAGTCTCGGCGCAATCAAGCGCGCCGGCGCAGATCTGATCTTCAGCTATTTCGCCCTCGATCTGGCCGAAAAGAAAATCCTGCGTTAATTCGGCTATTACTGCCTCCCCGGTGGCGGCTGTACGACCGGGCTACAGGCTCACAGCTATCTGTGGGTTGGTAGCCCGGACAGGCGCAGCGCGCCGCCTCCGGGAAGTCATTTTAATAACGCTCGCCGCACAATAATTCCTTCACTTCCCCACCCCAATCAACAGGATACAAACTACGGCTTACATCGCGATGAAAGGTTGAATAGGGCCAATCCCGTACCTGCCTTACCCACCCGTGCTTAATCGGATTGATATAAATATAATCAACATGGCTTCGGTAATCCTTCTGGTTGCGAATGGCGTGTTCCCAATATCTCGGTTGCCACACGTTATGCGCGCCTGTTAAACCTGAAAAATGCTTTTTAATTGCTCTCCAGCGCGATGGAAAATCGCTGTCGTTGTCAGGTAAGGTCCAGATGCAATGAAGGTGTTCGGGGAGCACCACCCAGGCATCAATATGAAAAGGTTTCTGTTTGTGGACTATTGCCACCGCCTGTCGTAACGCATCAATATGCTGAACCAGAAATCGACTCTCTCTGTCGCGTAAATTGACGGTGAAAAACCAGCTCCCACCCTTGAGGTAATAACGACGATAATCGACCATCGGATGCTCCCTGCTGAAGATATTTGCCTGTTCCCCAGGTTAAAAGAGGGGGAGACCGAAAGGCAAGAAACCGGAGATCAATCTGGAAAAGCGTTCGCAACTTTTCACCTGTGGCCTTCCCGGAGGCGGCGCTGCGCGCCTGTCCGGGCTACCCGCTCCCGCCAATCCCAAATCTTCACTCAACTGTAATCTGAACGACATCTGCGCCTTCTACTGTCTGGGCAGGACGGAGGAGGTGCCGCTATGTTTAGTCTCGACAATGTCATCGATGACCTGTGGCCTCAGGCAAAGCCAGCGCTCTGGCAGAAAAAGGTGCTGAAAAAGCTCCTGCATGAGGAAGAGTTTCAGCAGTTTGCCGCGCGTCATCATCACCTGAAAGGACTGGATACGGTCGAACAGGTGCTCGAACATCTTAATATCCGCTGCGCTATCCCGGCGCACGATCTCGAACAAATCCCCGAACATGGTCCGCTGGTCATCATCGCCAACCACCCCACCGGTACACTTGACGGCCTGGCCCTGCTCTACGCGGTGTCCCGCGTGCGCCGCGACGTCAAAGTGGTCACCAACCGCATGCTGACTCACCTTGAACCGCTGAGCTCGCTGTTTATTCCGGTCGATAATATCAATGGCCGCACCGCCAAAGCGGCGTTGCAGCAGATGGACCAGCAGTTGCAAAACGGCGGCGTGCTGATTTTCTTCCCGGCCGGCGAAGTTTCACGCCTCACCCGGCGCGGTATTCGTGATAAAAAATGGCACTCCGGATTTATTAAGCTGGCGGCGAAATACCGCGCCCCGCTGCTGCCAGCGTGGATCCGCGCGCGCAACAGCGCACTGTTTTACGCCAGTACCCTGATGTCCGAGAATCTGCCGTTACTGCTGCTGATGCAGCAAATGTTCCGTCGCCGCAACAGCAGCCTGCCGGTGAATATTGGTCAACAGATAACCTGGTCAAACTGGTTCAATCCGCAAAGCTCTTCTCGGGAACTGACCGAGCGCTGCTATCGCCACCTGGAGCTACTCGGCAAAGGGCTGCCGGGTATATTCAAAACCGAAAGCGCTATCGCCCGTCCCGAAGACCGCGCCCTGCTCAAGCGCGAGCTGGGGAAGGCTGAAACGCTGGGACACACAGCGGATGGTAAAGTCATCTATCTCTGGCAGCGCCGCGGCCAGGAAGATGCGCCGATACTGCGCGAGCTGGGCCGTCTGCGGGAAATCGCCTTCCGCGCGGTGGGGGAAGGCAGCGGCAAACGTCGCGACGTTGACGTTTATGACGACGACTATCTGCAGCTGATTCTGTGGGATGAGGAAGATCTTGAGATCGTCGGCGCTTACCGTTTTATGCCAACCGCAATACAGCTGGAAAAGCGCGGCCTGAACGGCATCTACAGCTACAGCCTGTTTCATTACGACGCGCGCATGGACGATATTCTGCAACACGGCATTGAACTGGGTCGCAGTTTTATCCAGCCGCGTTACTGGGGCCGCCGCGGGCTGGACTACCTGTGGTCCGGCATTGGCGCGTATCTGGCGCGCTATCCGCACTATCGCTATCTGTTCGGCCCGGTGTCGATTTCCGGCGGGCTGCCGCCGTCGGCGCGCGATCTGCTGGTGGCTTTTTATCGGCTGTGGTTCCCGGCGACGCATCCGCTGGCAGAGTCGCGGCGTCCTTATCCGGCCTCGCTGCCCGATGTACTGGCGCAGTTTGGCGGAGAAGATTACAACGACGACCTGGCGCGGCTAAAGTCCCTGCTCGGCAACCTCGGTTGCGCGATCCCGCCGCTGTATAAACAGTACTCAGAAGTCTGCGAGCCGGGCGGCGTGCAGTTTATCGATTTCGGCAGCGACCCGGATTTCAACAACTGCGTGGATGGGCTGGTGCTGGTGGATTTGACCTATCTGAAGGCCAACCGCTATCAGCGCTATATTGGGGTACATCTGGACGCGCAAAAATCGGCATAAAAGCCTTTTCCCGGAGGCGGCGCGTTGCGCCTGTCCGGGCTGCAGTGCGTTTATCGTAGGTTGTTTCCCGGCTTATGGCACATTGCGCCTTAGCCGGGCTACGGGTTAACCGCGTTCTGCGGAGCGGTAGCCCGGACAAGGCGCGTTAAGCGCCGCCTCCGGGAAACAGCGCACAATGCAGCGGCCACTTTCCTCCTCGGCTCGCGGCTGATGCCTTAGCCGGGCTATAGAAATTAACCAGCCCGGTAATACGGCTTGTCCCCGAGAATCGTCGCCCGGTGCATAATGCGCCGCTGCGGCAGGTAATCGGCGTTGGCGTAGTGCTGGGTGACGCGGTTATCCCAAATCGCCACGTCGTTCGGCTGCCAGCGCCAGCGCACCTGAAAGTCCGGTTTAGTGACGTGAGCAAACAGGAAGCCGAGCAGCGCCTCGCTCTCTTTCTCCGTGACGTCAACGATGCGGGTGGTAAAGCCCTCATTGACAAACAGCGCCTGTTTACCGGTCACCGGATGGGTACGCACTACCGGATGTAGCAGCGGCGGATTTTTCGCGACCGCCTCCAGCCAGCGCTGATGCTCCTCTTCGCTTTTACGATATTTATACTCCTGAAACGATTTGCGGAAATCATGCTCCGCGTGCAGGCCGCTTAACAGCTGGCGTAAAGGCCCGGAGAGTGCCTCATAGGCCGCAATGCCGCTGGTCCACAGGGTGTCGCCGCCGGTTGACGGCAGCTCTTTTGCCGCGAGGATCGCCCCGGCGGGCGGCGTCTCAATGAAGGTGACATCGGTGTGCCAGTTATCGTTATCCGGCGGGTTATCGTCGTGGGTATCAAGCACGATAATCTCATCGACGCCGGGCGCATGCGGATAGACCGGATGAATATGCAGGTCGCCAAAGCGCAGGGCGAGATCCCGCTGCTGTTCGGGAGTGATATTCTGCTCGCGCAGGAACACCACCTGATGACGCAGCACCGCGTGATACAGCTGCTCAAACTGGTTGTCGCTCAGCGGGCGGGTAATATCGACGCCGGATACCTGCGCGCCAATATACGGCCCCAGCGGGGTAATGCTTAAACGTTCGCTCATTGTACTTCTCCATGCCAGGGCGTCAGTCGACGCTGCAGCGCGCGCAGCCCCAGTTCCAGTAAAAAGGCGATGATGGCAATCACCGCGATCCCGGCCAGCACCACGTCGGTGGCGAGGAACTCACCGGCGGACTGCACCATAAAACCTAACCCGCGGGTGGCGGCAATCAGCTCCGCGGCCACCAGCGTCGACCAACCCACGCCGAGCCCAATTCGCAGGCCGGTGAGGATTTCCGGCAGCGCGCCGGGCAGGATCACCAGCCACAGCACCTGCGCCCGGCTGGCCCCTAAAGATTGCGCGGCGCGAATGCGCACCTGCTGGGCACTCTTTACGCCCGCCAGCGCCGACATCGCCACCGGCGCGAATATCGCCAGGTAGATCAACAGGATCTTCGAGGTCTCGCCGATGCCGAACCAGATCACCATCAGCGGTAAATAGGCCAGCGGCGGCACCGGGCGATAAAGCTCGATCAGCGGGTCGAGGATCCCGCGTACCGTGGGGCTCAACCCCATGGCGATCCCGACCGGCACGCCGAGCAGTACCGCCGCCAGCAGCGCGATAACGATACGCGTCAGGCTCGCCGCCAGGTGCTGCCAGAGGGTGGCGTCCATAAAACCCTGCGGACCGGCAATAGTGATAAGTTTCTGCAATACCTGCCCCGGCGGCGGCAGAAACAGCGGGCTAATCAGCTGCAGGGCGGCAACGGCCCACCAGATAGCCAGCAGTACCGCCAGGGTCGCCGCGCTGAGAGTGAGCTGACGCGAGAACGGCCAGCGCCACTTCAGCCTCCGCTGACGCGGTTTATCATTGATGACCACGCTCATGAGAAAGCCTCCCGTTGTTCAAATACCCGGCTGAGGACGTACTCGCGCTGTTCGATAAACCGCGGGTCCGATTTAATGCTGCGGCAGGATTCGCCGGCCACAAAGCGGCGGCCAAAATCGAGCGGCAGCCGTTCGAGCACCCGGCCCGGCCCCGGCGAAAGCAGTATCAGCTCGGTGGCCATAAACACCGCCTCTTCTATATCGTGGGTGATCAGCAGTACCTTCTTGCCGGTCTCATGCCACAGGCTGAGCAGCAGGGTTTGCATCTGCTCGCGGGTAAAGGCATCCAGCGCACCAAACGGCTCGTCGAGAAGCAGCAGCTGCGGATTGGCCGCCAGCGCGCGGGCAATGCCCACCCGCTGACGCTGGCCGCCGGAAAGCTGCCAGATAAAGCGCTTTTCCGCCCCTTCGAGGCCGACTTTTTTCAGCATCCGCGCGGCGGTTGCCCGGCGCTGCGTTTTGTCGACGCCCGCCAGCTGTAGCCCGAGCGCGACGTTATCCTGCACGTTGCGCCACGGCAGCAGCCCTTCATTCTGAAAGACCACGCCGCGATCGGCTCCCGGCCCTTCAACCCGCCTGCCTTCAAGAGTGATGCTGCCGTGCTGATAAGGCACGAATCCGGCAATCAGGTTCAGCAGCGTGGTTTTACCGCAGCCGGAAGGCCCGAGGACCACCAGCAGTTCACCGCTGTCCAGCGTCAGGTTGATATCCGCCAGCGCTGGTTTACCGCCGTAGTCGGCGGAAAGATGCGAGATTTGCAGCATCATGATCTCCTTTACTTCACAAAACGGTCGGTAACGTACTGGCTGTAATCGCTTCCCGCTGCGGGGACTTTACCCTGCTCTTTCAGGAATTTAGCGGTGTCGATGATGGCTTTATTCACCGGCCCGTTCAGCTCCTGCGCCTGCTGGGCGGCGGTCAGATAGGTATTGCCTTTCACCAGCCCCGGCACGTCGGCTTCCGGTACGCCGCTCAGGCGCGCCAGCTTGCTGATGTTTTCCGGCTGCTTCAGCCACTCATCCGGGTTGGCGATATAGGGCTGCTGCGCGTCAATGGCGCTTTTGGCGAAGGCTTTGACAATATCAGGATGCTTTTCGGCAAAGTCTTTGCGTACCACCCACACGTCCAGCGTCGGCGCGCCCCACTCCCCCACCTGCGACGAGTCGGTGAGAACCGTGCCGTCTTTTTCCAGCGCGTTGACCGCCGGCGCCCATACGTAGGCGCCGTCAATGTCGCCGCGCTGCCAGGCGGCAATAATCGCCGGCGGCTGCAGGTTGAGGATCTGCACCTGCCCCGGTTTAATCCCCCAGTGCTTCAGCGCCGACAGCAGGCTGTAGTGAGTCGTAGAGATAAATGGCACGGCGATGCGTTTGCCAATCAGATCCTGCGGTTTGGTGATGCTCTTTTTGACCACCAGCGCTTCGGAGTTACCGAGCTTTGAGGCCAGCAGAAAGACTTCAATCGGCACCTGCTGGGTGGCGGCGACTGCCAGCGGGCTGGAGCCGAGGTTGCCGATCTGCACGTCGCCGGAAGCCAGCGCCCGCACGATGCTCGCGCCGCTGTCAAACTTGCGCCAGTCGACGGTCGCCCCGCTCGCTTTGGCGAAGGTGTTGTCCGCCTGGGCGACTTTCGCCGGTTCGGCGGAGGTCTGATACGCCACGGTGACGTTCACCGCCTGGGCCTGGAATGCCGCCAGCGCCAGCGCGGCAATGAGTGTGATACGCGATGATAGTGCCATAGTGTCTGCTTCCCATAGTTGTTATGGGTGCAGTATTTCCGGCGCGATGCGTTTGATGAAGTAATTAAAAATTCTTGCTAAGAACAAAGCGTTTTTAGAAAAAAATCGGCAATGCTTATACACAAAATCATTCATGCTGCATCGAGGCGGCAAGGTTGTTCGTCCCCGGGAGCTGACATAAGTCAGTGACCGGGGCGGGCAAACGAAGCCAACAAAGAGGCAGCTTGAAGGATGAAGTGTATTGCGATTTTGTTACATTCATTGCATAACTGCGCCTGATTGATTGCCAGCGCAGCGGCGGCAGGCATCATAGAACCATGATGCGCTAAGAGAGAAGAAACATGATTCGAGTGGTGCTGGTCGATGACCATGTGGTGGTGCGTTCAGGCTTTGCGCAGTTACTCAGCCTCGAAGAGGATCTCGAGGTGGTTGGCCAGTTCAGCAGCGCGGCGGAAGCCTGGCCGGCATTATTGCGCGACGACGTCAACGTGGCGGTCATGGATATCGCCATGCCGGATGAGAACGGCCTGAGCCTGCTAAAGCGCCTGCGCGCGCAAAAGCCGCAGTTTCGCGCCATTATTCTCAGCATTTACGACACCCCGGCCTTCGTGCAGAGCGCCCTTGATGCCGGCGCCAGCGGCTATCTGACCAAACGCTGCGGCCCGGAAGAGCTCGTGCAGGCGGTGCGTTCCGTCGGTATGGGTGGACACTACCTGTGCGCCGATGCCCTGCGGGCGCTGCGCGGCGGAGAGCAACCGGCGCAGGTGCTCGAGGTGCTCACCCCGCGTGAACGCGAAGTGTTTGATTTGCTCGTTAAAGGCGACAGCGTCAAGGAAATCGCCTTCAAGCTCGATCTCAGCCACAAGACGGTGCACGTTCATCGCGCCAACGTGCTGGGCAAACTGCAGTGCCACAGCACCATTGATCTGGTCCATTTCGCCCTCGACCACCAGCTGCTGGCGGGTCATTAATGTCGCGCAGCCTTCGCCACAGCGTCATCTCGCTGTTCATCGTGCTGGCCTGGGGAAGCGGCTGGCTGATGCTGTGGACGCTCGGGTTTTACCTGACCCATAACGGCCAGCAGGCGGCGCTGTTCCTGCCTCACGGCGTCTATCTGGCGCTGCTGATCCTGCTTTCGCGCCGCTACTGGCCCGCGCTGGTGCTGCCTCCCGTGTTGATGCTGTTCTGGCTGCACGGCGAACAGCTGCTGAACGGCTATATTCTGCTGGCCGCGCCGTTGATCGGCCTGCTTCCCGCCGGCATCGCCCAACAGTTCTGGCACCGCTTCCCCCTTTACTGGCAGCGGCTGACGCTGCTGCTGGCCACGGTCACCGCCAGCGCGCTGCTCAACACCGCCCTGCTCTCGCCGTTTGTGAAAAGTCCGGCGATGATGCTCGGTCTGGCCTCGTTTACCGGCGGGGTGCTGCTGACGCCGTTTGTCTATCTGATTTTTGAATTCCTGCGCCAGCAGCACCGCTACCACCTGCTGGGGCTGGATACCAATAATCCGCCGCTGCGCACCTCATTGATCATCTGGTGCAGCCTGTTCTTTATTATCGGCATCGGCACCCAAATGGTTCTGTCGCCGGAAATCGAGCGTCTGCTGTTAATTGTGGTGTTTCTGCCCAACGTGGTGATGGCGTGGAAGTTCGGCTGGCAGGGCGGCGTTCTCTCCGGTCTGCTGGGCAGCATGATGATCACCATTGCCCGCCAGGTTGGCGTCGGATTCAGCAACCTGGTGGAGCTGGAGATTTTTCTGGCGACCCAGGCGCTGCTCGGTATCGGGCTGGGGATTGCCATCAGTCGCCAGCAGCACCTGGCGCAAAACCTGCACCACTATCGCCAGCGGCTGGAGGCGGAGCTGGCGGCGCGGCGGGCGCTAACCGAAAAGCTGATCCATACCGAAGAGGATACGCGCAAAAGCCTGGCGCGCGAGCTGCACGACGAAATCGGCCAGAATATTACCGCCATTCAGATCCAGTCGCAGCTGGTGAAGCGAGCGCGCGATCCGGCGCAAACCCAGGCCGCCGCCAGCCAGATTAACGATCTCGCCCGGCGTATTCACCACTCTACCCGCCAGCTGCTGCGCCAGCTACGCCCCCCGGCCCTTGATGAACTGTCGTTTAAAGAGGCGCTGCACCATTTGCTCAATGAGTTTGCCTTTGCCGAGCGCGGTATCCGCTGCCGCTTTGACTACCGGCTCACCGCCACGCCGGAGAGCGAAACGGTACGTTTTACCCTCTATCGGCTGCTACAGGAGCTGCTTAACAACGTCTGTAAACACGCCGACGCCAGCGAGGTTGCCATTGCTCTGTATCAGCAGGGGACGCTGCTGCGCCTGGAGGTCAAGGACAACGGCATCGGTATCAGCCCCGACAAAATGGCCGGCTTCGGCATTCAGGGCATGCGTGAACGGGTCAGCGCCCTGGGCGGAGAGCTGACCCTGGAGTCGCAGCATGGGACGCGGGTAATTGTTAACTTGCCCACAAATTTGCAACAAACAGCCGGCTAACCAGGAAAAAGTCTTAGTCACTCCGGACTTTCTCTCATCCCCTTTCGATTTCACTTTCATATAGTCAGCAAAACGGAGACGGCGATGCGCTCAGCAACCGACATTAATCAACATTACCGGACGCTGCGTCCGCAGCTGCTGATGTACATGGTCATCGGATATGCGGCGTTTTACCTGACGCGCAAAAGCGTCAACTACGTATTGCCGGCGCTGCAAACGGATCTGGGTCTGGATAAAGGCGATATCGGCCTGCTGGGATCGCTGTTTTACCTGACCTACGGTCTGTCGAAGTTTACCGCCGGACTGTGGCACGACAGCCACGGGCAGCGCTGGTTTATGGGCGTGGGCCTGTTCGCCACCGGTCTGCTGAACGTGGTGTTCGCCTTCGGCGAATCGCTGACGCTGCTGCTGGCGGTCTGGACGCTGAACGGATTTTTTCAGGGCTGGGGCTGGCCTCCCTGCGCCCGCCTGCTGACCCACTGGTACTCGCGCAACGAACGCGGCTTCTGGTGGGGCTGCTGGAATATGTCGATCAATATCGGCGGAGCGATTATCCCGCTGATTAGCGCCTTTGCCGCCCACTGGTGGGGCTGGCAGGCGGCGATGCTGGCACCGGGGACGATCAGCATGGCATCAGGCATCTGGTTAACGCTGCACCTGAAAGGAACGCCCCGCGAAGAGGGATTGCCGTCAGTAGGCCGCTGGCGTAACGACCCGCTGGAGCTGCGCCAGGAGCAGCAAAGCCCGCCGATGGGGCTATGGCAGATGCTGCGCACCACGATGCTGAAGAATCCGATGATCTGGCTGCTGGGCGTCTCTTACGTGCTGGTCTATCTGATCCGCATCGCGCTCAACGACTGGGGCAACATCTGGCTGACGGAGAGCCACGGCGTCAATCTGCTCAGCGCCAACGCCACGGTGATGCTGTTTGAAGCGGGCGGTCTGCTCGGGGCGTTGTTCGCCGGATGGGGCTCGGATCTGCTGTTCAGCGGCCAGCGGGCGCCGATGATTTTACTGTTCACGCTGGGGTTGATGGTCTCCGTCGCCGCGCTTTGGCTGGCGCCGGTCCATCACTACGCGCTGCTGGCGGTGTGTTTCTTTACGGTGGGCTTCTTCGTTTTTGGCCCACAAATGCTGATTGGCCTCGCGGCGGTGGAGTGCGGACACAAAGCGGCGGCGGGTTCAATTACCGGATTTCTTGGCCTGTTCGCCTATCTGGGGGCAGCGCTGGCGGGCTGGCCTCTGTCGCTGGTCATTGAACGCTACGGCTGGTCGGGCATGTTCAGTTTACTCTCGGTCGCCGCAGTTCTGATGGGTTTATTGCTGATGCCGCTGCTGATGGCGAGCATTACTACCTCTGCTGCTCAAAGGATAAAATAATGAAAAAAACGCTGGTCACTACCCTGATTGCTTCCGGCATTGCGCTGGCGACGTTAAGCGGCGCGGCGCACGCCAAAGGTCGTCTGGTGGTCTATTGCAGCGCCACCAACGAAATGTGTGAGGCGGAAACCAAAGCCTTCGGCGAAAAATATGACGTAAAAACCTCATTTATTCGCAACGGTTCCGGCAGCACGCTGGCGAAGGTCGATGCCGAGAAGAAAAACCCGCAGGCGGATGTCTGGTACGGCGGCACCCTCGACCCGCAGTCCCAGGCCGGTGAAATGGGCCTGCTGCAGCCCTATAAATCGCCCAATCTTGCGCAGGTGATGGAGCAGTTCCGCGATCCGGCGAAGCTGAAAGGCAACTACTCCTCGGCGGTGTACGTTGGCATACTCGGCTTCGGCGTGAACACCCAGCGCCTGAAAGAGAAAAATCTGCCGGTGCCGAAATGCTGGAAAGATCTGACTAAACCGGAATATAAAGGCGAAATTCAGATTGCCGACCCGCAGAGTTCCGGCACCGCCTACACCGCGCTGGCGACCTTCGCCCAGCTGTGGGGGGACGATCAGGCTTTCGATTATCTCAAACAGCTTAACGCTAACGTCTCCCAGTACACGAAGTCCGGTATCGCCCCGGCCCGCAACGCCGCCCGCGGTGAAACGGCCATCGGCATCGGCTTCCTGCACGACTATTCGCTGGAAAAAGAACAGGGCGCGCCGCTGGAGCTGATCTCGCCGTGCGAAGGCACCGGCTATGAAATTGGCGGCGTCAGTATCCTGAAGGGCGCGCGCAACCTCGACAACGCCAAACTGTTTGTCGACTGGGTGCTGTCGAAAGATGCCCAGGAGCTGGCGTGGAAGAAAGGCAAGTCTTATCAGATCCTGACCAACACTACCGCCGACACCTCGCCGAACTCGCTGAAGCTCGACGACCTGAAGCTCATCAACTATGACATGGATAAATACGGCTCAACGGACGTGCGTAAAGCGCTAATCAATAAATGGGTTAGCGAAGTGAAGATGGGTAAATAAGCCCGCATTGCGTTCATTTGCCGGGTGGCGGCATCACTGCCCTACCCGGCCTACGACACCGGAAAACTTATGTCACACACACTTGCACTCCATCCCGTGAAAAAGCGGGATGCGATATTCCTTTGGGTTTTATTCGGCTGGCTGGCGTTTGCCCTGCTGCCGAGCTGGAGCCTGGATTACGGTCTGCTGGAGTCCACGAGCGATGAAATTCTCGCGGCCTACGGCTGGTCACAGTTCAATATCAGCTGGCTGTGGTATCTGTTACCGAGCCTGCTGCTGATTCGTCCCTTTCAGGAAGCCAGGCGGGAGCAGCGCAGCCGCCACTATCTCGATGCTGGCTGGGCGTTCTGCTGTATGGCGTTTATCGTCGTCAGCGCCACCGTGGAAGGCCGCGGATTAGGCTACGCCACCATCGTGCTGTTTGTCGCGCTGGGGGCCATCATGACCCTGGCGCTCACCCGCCTGGAATGGCTGGGGGGCGACCGCTTTGTCATTGGTTCGCTGGTCACCATCGTGGCGTTAATCGGCGTCTTTATCGTCTGGCCGAGCATCGCTATTTTCATCCCGATGTTCACTAACGACGCCGGCGAGTTTGCCCCGCTGGCGTTTATGGCCGTGCTGTCGCAGGCGCATATTGTCCAGGTGATCCTCAACTCCATCGCCCTGTCGATTGCGGTAGGCATCGGCTGCACTTTCTTTGGTCTGGTGCTGGCGATTTACACCACCCGTATCGCCCAGCGCAGCGCGATTATTGGCCGCATTTTCTCGATTCTGCCGATCGTCACCCCGCCGTTTGTCGTCGGTCTCGGCGTTACCCTGATGATGGGCCGTTCCGGCTACGTCACCGAACTGATGGTCGACTGGTTTGGCTTAACCAACACCAACTGGCTGTACGGATTTACCGGCATCTGGCTGGCGCAGGTGCTGGCGTTCACCCCGATGGCGTTTATGATCCTCGACGGCGCGATTAAGACCATTCATCCGTCGCTGGAGGAGGCGTCGTACACCCTGCGCGCCAGCCGCTGGCAGACCTTCAACGGCGTCTTCGTCCCGCTGCTGAAACCGGCGCTGGCGAACGCGTTTTTAATCGTCATCGTTCAGTCGCTGGCCGACTTCAGCAACCCGCTGGTGCTCGGCGGCAACTTCGACGTACTGGCGACGCAAATCTACTTCTATATCACCGGTTCGCAGCTCGATTATCAGGCCGCCAGTACTCTCGGCGCATTCCTGCTGCTGTTCTCGCTGCTGGTGTTCTGCATTCAGTATATGTGGATCGGCAAGCGCTCTTACGTCACGGTTTCCGGCAAGTCCTACCGTGGCGACGTGCAGCCGCTGCCGGTGACCCTGGTGTGGAGCGTGATCGCCATTCTGGCGGTGTGGATCGCCTTCAACGCCCTGCTCTACGGCAGTATTTTCTACGGCAGCTTTACCGTTAACTGGGGCGTGGACTACACCCTGACGCTGGATAACTTTATCAAGCTGTTCGGCCAGGGGATGAGCGACGGCGCCTGGCCTTCGCTGCTCGATACTCTGCTTTACGCCGGGATCGCCGCGCCCATCACCGCCGCCTTCGGCCTGCTGATCGCCTGGATCGTAGTGCGACAGCAGTTTAAAGGCAAAAAGACCATCGAGTTCACCACCATGCTGTGCTTCGCGGTGCCGGGCACCGTGGCGGGCGTCTCCTATATTCTCGCCTTTAACAGCGCGCCGGTGTACCTCACCGGAACGGCGGCGATTGTGATTATCTCGATGGTCATGCGTAACGTGCCGGTGGGCATTCGGGCAGGTATTGCCGGTTTAGGCCAGATCGACAAATCGCTGGACGAAGCGTCGCTCAGCCTGCGCGCGGGTTCCCTGCGCACCATTACGCATATCCTGCTGCCGCTGCTGCGCCCGGCGATCCTCTCGGCGCTGATCTACAGCTTTGTGCGCGCCATTACCACCGTCAGCGCCATTGTGTTCCTCGTGACGCCGGACACCCGCGTCGCTACCGCCTATATCCTCAACCGGGTGGAAGACGGCGAATACGGCGTGGCGATCGCCTACGGATCGATTCTGATCGTCGTGATGCTGGCGATTATTTTTATCTTTGACTGGCTGATCGGGGAAGCGCGTATCTCCCGGTCAAAAGCCAAAAACCAGGCGTAATGGAGCGCACTATGAGTCAGAAAAATTTTGTTGAGCTGCGCAACGTCACCAAGCGATTCGGCAGCAACACGGTTATCGACAATATCAATCTCACCATCCCTCAGGGACAAATGGTGACCCTGCTCGGCCCTTCCGGCTGCGGCAAGACCACCATTCTGCGCCTGGTCGCCGGGCTGGAAAAACCGAGCGAAGGACAGATTTTCATCGATGGCGAAGACGTTACTCATCGCTCCATTCAGCAGCGCGACATCTGTATGGTATTTCAGTCTTATGCCCTGTTTCCGCATATGTCGCTGGGGGACAACGTCGGCTACGGTCTGAAGATGCTCGGCGTGTCGCGCAGCGACGTGAAAGCGCGGGTGAAGGAGGCGCTGGCGATGGTGGATCTGGAAGGATTCGAAGATCGCTATGTCGATCAGATCTCCGGCGGTCAGCAGCAGCGCGTGGCGCTGGCGCGCGCCCTGATCCTCAAGCCAAAGGTGCTGCTGTTTGATGAGCCCTTAAGCAACCTCGATGCCAACCTGCGGCGCAGCATGCGCGATAAGATCCGCGAGTTACAGAAGCAGTTTGATATCACCTCGCTGTACGTGACCCACGATCAGAGCGAAGCCTTTGCGGTTTCCGATACCGTGCTGGTGATGAATAAGGGACATATCATGCAGATCGGCTCGCCGCAGGATCTTTACCGCCAGCCCGCGTCGCGCTTTATGGCGAGCTTTATGGGAGATGCCAACCTGTTCCCGGCCGCCTTTAGCGAGGATTTTGTCGATATTTATGGCTATCGGCTGCCGAGGCCGCCGAATTTTGCCGCCCAGGGCGAGGGCAGCGTCGGCGTGCGCCCGGAGGCAATCACCCTGAGCGATCGCGGCGAGGAGAGCCAGCGCTGCACGATTCGCCACGTGGCCTATATGGGACCGCAGTACGAGGTGACGGTAGAGTGGCACGGGCAGGAAATTTTGCTGCAGGTGAACGCGACGCGGCTGCAGCCGGATGTCGGCGAGCACTATTATCTCGAAATCCACCCGTACGGGATGTTTGTGTTAGCGGATGCCGGGTGATTGATGCCGGGTAGCGCTTACGCTTACCCGGCCTACGATTCGTGCACGTTGTAAGCCGGGTAAGGCATCAGCCGCCACCCGGCGCAAACTCAACGCCGCGCGTTCAGTTCGGCAATATCCTTCGGCGTCGTGCGGCAGCAGCCGCCAATCAGCTTCGCCCCCGCCGCCAGCCACTGGGGTAAATATTCCGCCAGCGTTGCACAGGCTTCGCCGTGGCGATGCCAGGTCTTGGATACCGCGTCATAGTGCTCCCCGGAGTTAGGATAAACCACCAGCGGCAGCGCCGTCAGGCTATGCAGATGCGCCAGCGCGGCGGTGGTGTTTTCCAGCGCGATACAGTTAATGCCCAGCGCCACCACCTGCGGATAGTTTGCCAGCACGGCAACCACTTCCCGCAGCGGCGTGCCGTCGCTGAGATGCTGCGCATCGCGCAGGGTAAACGAGAACCATGCCCGCGCGCGCGGATAGGCAGTCAGCAGCTCCGCCAGCGCCTTCATCTCGGCGAAATTCGGCATCGTTTCACAGGCCAGCAGATCGGCCCCGGCGTCGAGCAGCGCTTCCACGCGCGGACGATGAAATGCCTGAAATTCCTCATCGCTGCGGACATAATCGCCGCGATACTCCGAGCCGTCCGCCAGGAAGGCGCCGTACGGCCCGACCGAACCGGCAACCAGCAACGCGCCCGCCTGCGGGTTTTCCGCCAGATACGCTTCCCGCGCCTTGCGGGCCAGCTCAACGCTTTTGCCGATCAGCGCTTTCGACTGCGCTTCATCAAGGCCGAGGGCGGCAAAACCTGCCGGAGTGGCCTGATAGCTGGCGGTGATCGCCACCTGCGCGCCGGCGCGGAAATAGTCGAGGTGAACTTCGCGGATAAGCTCCGGGTTGTCGACCAGCACTTTCGCCGACCACAGGCTGTCGGCAAGATTGCAGCCGCGCGCTTCCAGCTCCGTCGCCATCGCGCCGTCCAGCAGGATAAAGGGCTTTGCGTCGAGGAGGGCGGTTAACGGATTATTCTGCGACATGTTGAGGCTCCTGGGTGAGTTTCCGTGAACGAGTCAGATAATACGCACCATAACACAGTGCCACGAACGGGATCCCGCACCACAGCGCAATCCTCTGACTCGGGTCAAACGCCAGACCCACGCAGGCTACCAGGCAAAGCACAAATCCCAGCACCGGCACCAGCGGATACCACGGCGCGCGATAGTGCAGTTCGCTTAGCGCCTTCCCCTGCTGCAGATGGCGACGGCGGAACATAAAGTGCGAGGCGCAAATGCTCAGCCATACCGCCACCACCGCAAAACCGGAAATCGCCGACAGCGCGACAAACACCGTATCCGGGGCCACGACGCTGGAGAAAAGCGCCAGCACGCCGCCGAGCATGCTGACCGAAATCGCCGTCAGCGGTACCCCGTTCCTGGTCAATTTGGTAAAACAGGACGGCAGCGTTTTTTCATTGGAGAGCGACCACAGCATCCGCCCGGAGGCGTAAAGGCCAGAGTTGGCCGCCGACAGAATCGCCGTCAGGATCACAAAGTTAAAGATATCCGCCGCGTAGGGAATACCGACCTTTTCAAACACCAGCACAAACGGGCTTTTCTCGACTCCCGCCTGCTGCATCGGGATCAGCGCCGCCAGCACGAAGACGGTGCCGATGAAAAAGATAATCAGCCGGGCGATGGTGGTACGAATGGCCACCGGAATGACTTTATGCGGATTCTCCGTTTCCCCCGCCGCGATGCCGATAAGCTCGGTGCCGGAGAAAGCGAAGTTAACCGCCACCATGGTCATCAGGATCGGCAGACCGCCGTGCGGGAACCAGCCTTCGGCGGTGATATTGCGCAGCCCCGGCGCCGGAGAGCCATCCTGCATCGGAATGATGCCAAAGATCGCCGCCCCGCCGAGAATAATAAAGGCGATAATGGTGACCACCTTCACCAGCGAGAACCAGAATTCACCTTCGGCAAAGAAGCGGGTGGAGATAACGTTGAGCGCGAAAATCACCGCGCAGAACACCACGCACCAGACCCATACCGGCACCTGCGGGAACCAGTACTGCATGCAGAATCCGGCGGCGGTGAAGCTTGAGCCAAGCGCGACGGTCCAGGTCAGCCAGTAGAGCCAGGCGACGGTATACCCGGTCGCCGGGCCGAGATAGCGCGCGGCGTAGACGTGAAACGCCCCGGTTTCCGGCATCGCCACCGAAAGTTCGCCCAGACACTGCATCACCAGCCAGACCACTAGCGCGCCAATCAGATAGGCCAGCAGCGTGCCCGCCGCTCCGGTGGTGGAGATGATATAGCCGGTATTAAAAAATAGCCCTGTGCCAATAACGCCACCCAGCGACAGCATGATCAGGTGGCGAGTCTTCATGGTGCGCTTAAGCTGCCCACCTTGTTGTTGTGTTGTTTGCATTTGACCCCACGGGCGTATAGACATCTAAACATCCAGATAAGAGGTTCCTTATACCCCGCCTGTCGCCAAATTGCAAAGCCGCCGGGCCTGTCATCTATGCATTCGCCCAAATCATCATCGCCACTTATGGGCAGAATAACGACAAAAGAGAAACCGTGATCGCCGCCCTCATTAAATCAAAACATTGGTGCTAATTTTACAAAACAACAAACCAAAAAAGGATAATGCCATGATACCCCGCGCTTTGCCTCTGTGGGCCGCCGCTGCCGCCGTCGGCCTTCTACCGCTGCACGCCGCTCAGGCCGCGAGTTCCGTGAAGTTTCCCGATAAAGTCTGTGATATCACCCACTACGGCGCAGAAGGCCATCGGCTGCAAATCGCGCTCAACACCGATGCCATTCAAAAAGCGATTGATGACTGCGCCGCCGCCGGAGGGGGAACGGTGCTGGTGCCGAAAGGTAATTTCCTCACCAACCCGCTGTTTCTGAAGAATAATATTCAGCTTAAGCTGGAGAAAGACGCCACCCTGGTGGCCTCAACCGAAGTGGCTGCCTATCGCGGCGATGATAAAACGCGATACGCCGAAGCGGAAAACGGCTGGCTGCCGTTTATCAGCATCGCCGACGCGCAAAACGTGGCCATCGTCGGTGAAGGCACTATCGACGGCCAGGGCGCGGTGTGGTGGGAACGCTGGCGGGAAAATATCCGCGCCACCGGCAAGAAAGGCGGTACCGACCGGCCACGGCTGATTTATATCACCCGCGCCAGCAACGTGCTTATCGACGGCGTGACCCTCACCCATTCACCCAGCTTCCACGTGGTCACCCGCTACGCGCACGATGTCGATATCAACGGCACGCGTATTCTTTCGCCGTGGCATGCGCCGAACACCGACGCCATCGATCCTATCGATAGCCAGAATATCCGTATTACCAACAACTATATCGACTGTAACGACGACCATATTGCCATCAAGGCGGAGAAAGCCGACCCGCGCTTCCCGGACGGCGTGGTGGATAACATCTATATCGCCAACAACACTCTGAAGCAGGGGCGCGGGATCTCCATCGGCAGCGAGAGCGCAGGCGGCGTGAATAACGTGCTGGTGGAAAACAATACCTTCGAAGGTTCGATGTACGGCATTCGGATTAAAAGCCCGCGCGGCAAAGGCGGCGAGGTAAAAAATATCGTCTACCGTAATACCAGAATGCATAACGTTGAGGTGCCGCTGGTGTTCTCCGCCTATTACAAAGCCGCGCCGATTGTGCAGGCCGAGGTCGATAAGTTGTTGCAGGCAGGCGGCTTTACCCTCGGCGAGCAGATCTATCCGCCGGACAGCGACCCGAAACAGCCGTTCGATAAATACAAGACTCCGCACTTCAGTAACATCACCGTTGAGAATTTAACCTCCACCGGCGACAGCAAAGCGGCGGCCTATATTATCGGTACCCCGGAAGCGCCGCTCAGCGGTTTCCATTTTAGCAACGTCAATATTGAAGCCGACCGCGGCCTGCGCATTCGCAATGCCGAGCTGGAGAGTAAAGGACTTAACCTGCAGGTGAAAGCAGGTCCGGTAATTCAACAAGACGCTGGCGCCATCGTGCACCAGTAACGCCATATTTGCGGGCAGCTGCACCACGGCGACTCTTCCGCCGGGCGCGGTCTGCCCCTTTTTTGATCCTCGTTGGCGTAGAGCCTGGCCCAACAGGCGTAATCGTTGCAGACCGTTTGGACACGGACAGCGCGCAAGAACCGGAGCGTACACGTAGTACGTGAGGATGGTTCGCTACGCTCCCCCTGCGGGCCGCCCTGAAGGGCGTTCAACACTCTGTGAGTATTGTCTGAGCACTGCCCAGGGCCAAACTGGCAAATAAGATAGCCCTAATGGGATAGGTTCTTAAACCGCCGCGTTTATCGGTGGTATGCCCTGGCATTCTCTTTGCAACCCTCCCGATATCTTTATCTGGCGAGGCAACGAACATGACAGAGCAAACCACAACGCTTAAAAGAACGCTCGGCAGTTTCCGCTTATGGGGGATCGCCGTTGGGCTGGTTATTTCCGGGGAGTATTTTGGCTGGAGCTACGGCTGGTCCCAGGCCGGGACGCTGGGCTTTCTGATCGTCGCGCTGGCCATCGCCGCGATGTACTGCGCCTTTATTTTTAGCTTCACCGAGCTGACCACCGCCATTCCGCATGCGGGCGGACCTTTTGCCTACGCCTACCGCGCCTTTGGCCCCACCGGCGGGTTTATCGCCGGCTTCGCGACCCTGATTGAATTCGTCTTCGCCCCGCCCGCCATCGCTATGGCCATCGGCGCCTATCTGAACGTGCAGTTTCCGGCGCTCGACCCCAAATGGGTGGCCTGCGGCGCCTATATTATCTTTATGACGCTGAATATTCTCGGCGTGGGGATTGCCGCCACCTTTGAGCTGGTGGTGACGTTATTAGCGATTTTCGAACTGCTGGTGTTTATGGGCGTGGTCGCGCCGGGCTTCTCCTGGAGCCATTTTACCGCTAACGGCTGGGCGGGCGCGGAAAGCTTTAGCGGCCTGGCGCTGCCGGGCATGTTTGCCGCCATCCCGTTCGCGATCTGGTTCTTTCTGGCGATTGAAGGCGCATCGATGGCCGCCGAAGAAGCTAAAGATCCGCAGCGCACTATTCCCCGGGCGCTGGGCGGCGGCATTCTGACCCTGACCGTACTGGCGATAGGCGTGATGGTCTTTGCCGGCGGCGTCGGCGACTGGCGAACCCTGGCCAATATCAACGACCCGCTACCGCAGGCGATGAAAATGGTGGTCGGCAACAGCAGCGGCTGGCTGCATATGCTGGTGTGGCTGGGGCTGTTTGGCCTGGTGGCCTCGTTCCACGGGATTATCATGGGCTACTCGCGGCAGATTTACTCTCTGGCGCGCGCGGGCTATCTCCCCGCCGGGCTGGCGACGCTGAACCGCCGCACCCGCACGCCGCATCTGGCGATCCTCGCCGGGGGCGTGGTCGGCATCGCCGCCATTTTCTCCGATTCGCTGATCACCATTAGCGGGATGCCGCTGACCGCCTGTATCGTCACGATGTCGGTATTTGGCGCTATTGTTATGTATATCACCTCGATGGCGGCGCTGTTTAAGCTGCGCCGCAGCGAGCCGAAGCTGATTCGACCGTTCCGCGCGCCGCTCTATCCGTGGGCGCCGGCCTTCGCGCTGGCCATGGCGGTGCTCTGCCTGGTGGCGATGGTCTGGTACAACACGCTGCTGGCGCTGATTTTCGCCGCCATGATGCTCGGCGGCTACCTGTGGTTTCGCAAGACCGCAGCGGCTCGCCAGCGCGCGGCGGTGGATCCGCAGCTGCGTACGGTCTCCTGAGGAGGCGACACATGTATAAAACCACGCTATCGGGCCAGGTATGGCGCTTTGAGAGCCTGAAAACCCTACTGGCGAAGGCCTCCCCTGCGCGTTCCGGCGACGCGCTGGCGGGCGTTATCGCCGGCTCCGCCGAAGAGCGGATGGCGGCAAAAATGGCGCTGGCGGAGGTTCCGCTCACCGAGATTCTCGATAATCCGCTGATTCCCTACGAGCAGGATGAGGTGACCCGGCTGATCCTCGATACCCACGACGCCCGGGGCTTCGCGGCGATTCGCCATCTTACGGTCGGCGATTTTCGCGACTGGCTGCTCGACGACGCCACCGATGAAGCGGCGCTGCGCCAGGTCGCCCGCGCGATAACCCCGGAGATGGCCGCCGCGGTCAGCAAGCTGATGCGCAATCAGGATCTGATCCTCGCCGCCAGCAAATGCCGGGTCGTCACCCGTTTTCGCAACACTATCGGCCTGCCGGGGCGCCTGAGCGTGCGCCTGCAGCCCAATCACCCGACCGATGACCTCAAAGGCATCGCCGCCAGCATGCTCGACGGCCTGCTGTATGGCGCAGGAGACGCGGTGATCGGCATCAATCCGGCCAGCGACAGCCTGCCGGTGCTGGCGCAGCTGAACCATATGCTTGACGATATCATTCAGCGCTTCGCCATTCCGACCCAGTCGTGCATTTTGACCCACGTCACCAACACCCTGCAGCTGATTGAGCGCGGCGCGCCGGTGGATCTGGTGTTCCAGTCGGTGGCCGGTACCGAAGCCGCCAACAGCGGTTTTGGCATTAATCTGGCGCTGCTGCAGGAAGCGCGGGAAGCGGCGCTTAGCCTGAACCGCGGCACGCTGGGCAACAACGTGATGTATTTTGAAACCGGCCAGGGCAGCGCTCTTTCCGCCAACGCCCATCACGGCGTTGACCAGCAGACCTGCGAAGCCCGGGCCTACGCCGTCGCCCGTCATTTTGAGCCGCTGCTGGTCAATACGGTGGTGGGCTTTATCGGCCCGGAGTATCTGTACGATGGTAAGCAGATTATCCGCGCCGGGCTGGAAGATCACTTCTGCGGCAAGCTGATGGGGCTGCCCATCGGCTGCGACGTTTGCTACACCAATCACGCCGAAGCGGATCAGGACGATATGGATACCCTGCTGACGCTGCTTTGCGCGGCCGGGCTGACCTTTTTGATCGGCGTACCGGGGGCAGACGATATTATGCTCAACTACCAAAGCACCTCGTTCCACGATGCCCTTTACGCCCGCCGACTGCTGGGTTTACAGCATGCGCCTGAGTTCGCCGACTGGCTGACGAAGATGCAGATTATTGACCGCCACGGCGCGCTGCGTCTGACCGAT
The DNA here is from genome assembly GCF_051835185.1 of Klebsiella sp. K5-306. Classification (NCBI taxonomy): domain Bacteria; kingdom Pseudomonadati; phylum Pseudomonadota; class Gammaproteobacteria; order Enterobacterales; family Enterobacteriaceae; genus Klebsiella; species Klebsiella sp. K5-306. The sequence goes on along the minus strand of NZ_JAIFJY010000013.1, from coordinate 129,596 downwards.
GCCCGCCATCCGCTGCTTTCCGTCCTGCCGCAAGGAGAACCGGTATGAATCCTCCCGACGCCTGGAACCCGCTGCGTGAGTTTACCGATGCGCGGATTGCGCTGGGACGCAGCGGCGCCAGCCTGCCGACCCGCGAAGTGCTGAATTTCGGCCTCGCCCACGCCCGGGCGCGCGATGCTATCCACCAACCTTTCGCCAGCGACCAGCTTGTTCAGCCGCTGGCGGAGCTGGGGCTGTCGACGCTGACCGTCCGCAGTGCCGCCAGCGATCGCCATGTCTATCTGAATCGCCCGGATTTGGGGCGACAGCTGAATGAAGAGAGCCGCGCCGACCTCGCCGCCAGCGGCGCGCGCCCCGCCGACCTGCTGCTGGTGATTGGCGACGGGCTGTCGTCGTACGCCGTGCAGCGCCAGGCAGTGCCGCTGATTCGCGCCCTGCTGCCCTATCTGAAAACCCTCGGCCTGAGCCTGGCCCCGGTGGTGCTGGCGCACCAGTCGCGGGTCGCGCTCGGCGATGATATAGGCGAAACGCTGAAGGCCAGAGCGGTGGCGATATTGATTGGCGAACGGCCCGGGCTCTCTTCGCCGGACAGCCTCGGAGTGTATTTAACCTGGCAGCCGCATCGTCAGCGTCTGGAGTCGGAGCGCAACTGTATTTCTAATATCCGTCCGGAAGGGCTGAGCTTTGATGCCGCCGCTTTTAAGCTGGCCTGGTTACTGGAGCAGGCCTTTTTGCGGCGGCTTACCGGAGTGCGCCTGAAAGACGAAAGCGATAATCCTGCGCTGCATGGAAAAATAAAACCGTTGAGCCAGCTAAAATAATAAACCAGGCGGACAGCAGAATAGATTTTTAATATTACCGGGCGCACCTGGATATTATTTTCGGGTGCGCGCTGGCATTGCGGATTTTGCAGGCCGGGTAAGGCGTCAGCCGCCCCCGGCATAATGCGTTCACCGTACCCAAAACAGGGTTGTCATCAGCCTTATGCCCTTTCCTGCAGGTAATAAGAATATTGCATGAGTAAAAACGAAACGGACGTTGTAAGGTAAATCTGCATACCAAATATATCTCGTTATCTATTCAATATAACAGCCAATAATTCGCCGGATATCCAGGTGAATTATTTCTCAATGTTATGCAGTCATTGATGGTTAAAGATATACCCAAAATAATTCGAGTTGCAGGACAAAACGGTTAACCGTTTTGAACAGCGCTTGCGCTGGCCCTGAAAGGGTGAGTCCCGTAGGGGCGAATCACGCGGCGACGCAGGGAATCCCCAGGAGCTTACTCTAGTAAGTGACTGGGGTGAGCGAGGAAAGCCAACGCACATGCAACTTGAAGTATGAAGGGTATAAATAATCGACCGACGGTGAGGTAAAAATGAACAAGTTTTCCGGGAAAGCGTCTTTAATGGCCACGCTGGTTGCCGCGTGGGTCGGTGCCAGCAGCGCGCAGGCGGCTGAAATTAAAATTGGCGTGGTCTTGCCGCTGAGCGGCGCGCTGAGCGGCTACGGACAACCTTCGCAAAAAGGGCTGGATATCATCCAGAGCATTACGCCGACGTTAAAAAACGGCGACACCGTGAAGCTTATCGTGATTGACGATAAGAGCGACAAGGTCGAAGCCGCTAACGCCATGCAGCGCCTGGTCTCCAGCGATAAAGTCGACGCGGTGATCGGCGAAGTCACCTCCTCCAATACCCTGGCGATGACCAAAATCGCCGACGACAGTAAAACGCCGCTGGTCTCCTCAACCGCCACCAACGACCGCGTCACCCGCAACCACCCTTACGTCAGTCGGGTCTGCTTCTCCGACAGCTTCCAGGGCGTGGTCGGCGCTAACCTCGCCTCGCGCGATCTGAAGGCTAAAACCGCCGCCATCGTCTTCGACAGCAGCAACGACTACTCCGTTGGCCTGGCGAAAGCCTTCCGCACGCAGTTCCTGAAAAACGGCGGCACCATTCCTATCGAAGTTCAGGCTCCCGGCGGCAGCAAAGACTTTAAGGCCCAGCTGGCCAGCGTGAAGGCGAAGAACGTCGACATGATCTATATGCCGATCTACTACACCGAAGGGGCGCTGATCGCCGTACAGGCGAAGCAACTGGGGCTGAGCAAGCCGGTGGTCGGCGGCGACGGGCTGGCGGCGGATCAGGTCTTTTTTGACGTCGGCAAAGACGCGGTCAACGGCTATATGACCACCGACTACTACTCGCCGAACGCCAAAGAGCAAACGCCGGCGGGCGAGGTGTTTATCAAAGCCTGGGAAGCCAAATACCAGCAGCCGACCCATACCTGGGGCGCGATGGCGGCGGACGCCTATAACGTCATTATCAACGCCATGAACCAGTGCAGCGACCCGCGCGACCGGGTTTGCGTTAACGAAAAAATTCGCGCTACTAAGGACTTCCAGGGCGTAACCGGTACGCTGACGTTACAAAACGGCGACGCTATCCGCAGCGCGGTCATCAACGAAGTGAAGGATGGCAAGCTGGCGTTTCGTACCGTGGTTAATCCTTAACCCCGTCATACTTCAAGTTGCATGTGCGCTGGCTGTGTTACTCGGCTCATCCATGAGCATCGCCCCTACGGGGCCAGCGCAAGCGCTGTTCAAAACGGTTAACCGTTTTGTCCTGCAACTCGAATTATTTAGGGAAAATAAGAGAGATATCAGATGGATGGTGCCATTTTTCTCCAGCAAGTGGTCAATGGAATGAGCCTTGGGGGCATGTACGCCCTGATTGCCATCGGTTATACGATGGTTTATGGGGTGCTGCGCCTGATCAACTTCGCCCATGCGGACGTGATGATGGTCGGGGCGTTTACCACCCTGTTTTTGTTTTCTTCCATTGGACTACCCTTCGGGGTAGCCGTTTTCCTGACCCTCGCGCTGTGCGGCCTGTTCGGCATGCTGATCGACCGGGTGGCCTATCGCCCGCTGCGTCAGGCATCAAAAATCTCGATGCTGATCACCGCCATCGGCGTCAGCTTCTTCCTCGAAAACCTGTTCAACGTGCTGTTTGGCGGCAGCTCGCGCTTCTTTTCCGCACCGGAATTTTTCAACAACACTCGCGCCTTTGGTGACGTGATTATCACCAACGTGGCGTGGATCGTACCGCTGATCACCGTCCTGCTGCTGCTGGCGATCCTCTGGCTGCTGTACCGCACCCGCTACGGGATGGCGATCCGCGCGGTGGCCTTCGACGTTAATACCGTCCGCCTGATGGGCATCGACGCCAACCGCATTATCTCGCTGGTGTTCGCCCTCGGCAGCAGCCTCGCGGCGCTGGGCGGGGTGTTCTACTCCATCAGCTACCCGACCATCGACCCGCTGATGGGCGTGCTGATCGGCCTGAAGGCCTTCGCCGCCGCGGTGCTCGGCGGAATCGGCAGCGTCACCGGCGCGGTGCTCGGCGGCTTTATTCTCGGCTTTACCGAGGTGGTGGCGGTCGCCCTCTTTCCCGAGCTGGGCGGCTACAAAGACGCTTTTGCCTTTATGTTCTTGATTCTGGTCCTCTTATTCCGCCCGGTTGGCATTATGGGCGATGAACGTCTGGAAAGGAGCCGTTTCTGATGCTCAACGCTACGACTACCGCCGGGGCGCAGCTGCGCAACCTGGTCATTATTGCTCTCTGCGTCGCGCTGCTGGCCGGGATCAACGTCGTCTTCAACGACTACATTATTCGCGTCATCAGCACCATTTTCGTCTTTATGATCCTCGCAGTCAGCTATAACCTGATCAACGGCGTGACCGGCCAGCTGTCGCTGGAGCCCAACGGCTTTGTGGCGGTCGGCGCTTACGTCACCGCCCTGCTGATCCTCCCCAGCGACAGCAAGCTGGATATGTTTGAGATGGCCGCGCCCAGCCCGTGGATCCTCGTGCTGCACGCCGGGTTCCTGCCCGCGCTGCTCATTAGCGGCCTGTGCGCGGCGGCGCTGGCGGTTTGCCTTGCCCTGCCGGTCTTCCGCGTGCGCGGCGACTACCTGGCGATTGTGACCCTCGGCTTCGGCTTTATCATTAAAATCCTCGCAATCAACAATCCGCAGATCACCAACGGCGCGATTGGCCTCAACGATATTCCGCAGCAGCCGCATCTGCTGTTCTGGTGCGGGCTGTTCGCCCTGCTGGCGACCGGGATGATTTTGCAGCTGGTGTGGTCGAAGTACGGGCGAATGATGAAAGCGGTGCGCGACGACGAAGACGCCGCTATCGCCATGGGGGTGAACACGTTTCGCATTAAAACCTGCGCCTTCGCCACCAGCGCCTTCTTCGAAGGGATCGGCGGCGGCCTGCTGGCCTCGCTGCTGACCACCATCTCGCCGGGCCTGTTCGACTTTATGCTTACCTTCCAGCTGCTGATTATTATCGTGCTCGGCGGCCTGGGCAGCACCACCGGCGCGCTGCTTGGCACCGTACTGGTGGTCGGCAGCGGCGAGTGGCTGCGCTTTCTCGACCAGCCGCTCCAGTTCTTCGGTCACGATCTCGGCGCGTATCCGGGCCTGCGGATGGTGGTGTTCTCGCTGCTGCTGCTGATCATCATGCTGTTCGCCCGCGAAGGTCTGTTGGGCAAAAAAGAGATTTGGCAGGTGGGCAAAAGGAGACGCGGCGATGGCGCAAAATAAGGTCATTTTACAGGTGCAGGACGTGACCATGCAGTTCGGTGGCCTGCGGGCTATCGACAGCGTCAGTTTCCACGTCGACGAGGCGGAAATTTTTGGCCTGATTGGCCCCAACGGCGCGGGCAAAACCACGATGTTCAACGTCATCACCGCCAACTATAAACCGACCAGCGGCAGCGTGACCCTCGCGGGAAAATCGCTAAAAGGGCTGAAGCCGAACCGGGTGGTCAACGCCGGGATTGCCCGCACCTTTCAGAATATCCGCCTGTTCAACTCGATGACGGTATTAGAAAACGTGATGGTTGGCCTCGACAGCGCCAGCCGCTATTCGCTGCTGGAAGCGGCGCTGCATATCGGCCGCTACTACCCCGCCGAGCGGGCGGCAAAGGCCAAAGCGATGGCGATTCTGGACGATATCGGTATCGCCCATTTCGCCGACGTGCAGGCCACCAACCTTAGCTACGGCAACCAGCGCAAGGTGGAGATCGCCCGCGCGCTGGCGACCTCGCCAAAATTACTGCTGCTCGACGAACCCGCCGCCGGGATGAACCCGAAGGAAACGGAAGATCTGGCAGACCTGATCTTCCGCATGCGTAACGACTATCAGCTCAGCGTCCTGCTGATCGAGCACGATATGCCGTTCGTCAACAAGCTGTGCGAGCGGGTGATGGTGCTGGAGTACGGTAAGCCGCTGTTTAGCGGCCTGATGTCGGAAGCCATTGAGGATCCGGGCGTGATTTCCGCTTACCTGGGGGACGTTCGTTATGCTTAGCGCGCGCGAATTAAACGTGTTTTACGGCGTGATTCAGGGACTAAAAGGCGTTGATATTGATATTTACGACCGGGAGATCGTTACCCTTATCGGCAGCAACGGCGCGGGGAAAACCTCAACCCTCAACGGCATCGTCAACCTGGTGCGCTCCACGGGGCGGGTCAATTTTCTCAACGAGGATATCTCCCGCAGCCAGACGCATCAGATTGTGCGTAAGGGGCTGGCGCTGGTACCCGAAGGACGGCGCATCTTCACCAACCTGACCATCGAAGAAAATCTGCGCATGGGGGCCTACAATAATCTCGCCGGCTTTACCCGCCTGCGCGATCGCATGTACAGCCTGTTTCCCCGCCTCAAGGAGCGGCGTGCTCAGATGGCGGGCACCATGAGCGGCGGCGAGCAACAGATGCTGGCTATCGCCAGAGCGCTGATGAGCGAACCGGTACTGCTGATGCTCGATGAGCCAAGTCTCGGGCTGGCGCCGAAAATTGTCGGGGAGCTGTTCGCCACGATTAGGCAGCTGCGGGAGGAGAATATTACCGTGCTGCTGGTGGAGCAAAACGCCACGGCGGCGTTGACCATCGCCGATCGCGCGTATGTGCTGGAGAATGGGAAGATTATGCTCTCGGGTCCTGCGCAGGAGGTGCTGGCGAATCCGGAAATCAAGCGGATGTATCTGGGGGGATAAAGCTGTTCAGGGCTGCGGCTTCGCTTCCTGCGTCGCCGCAACCGCAAACAGCCTCGCGCTACACAAAGCACACCTCGTTCCAGTAGGCTTCACGCGTCCTGCGCCGCTCAGTATGTTTTATCATGGCGAAACCACCTTGTTTCAACGTTGCCGAGCTCAATTCCGTAGAGACTGGCGACCGGTAATATTGCCTCCATGATGCGTTGGGTATCCTGCTGCCCGGCTTCACCGTCAGATAAAGAAGCCAGCCAGCCCGTTATGCGTTGCCACAGCGCCACTTTCATTTTCTCCTCCGTCAGGAAGCATTTTTGCCTGGGTCTATTTCAACCACAGTTGACGGCGAGCGGGAAATATCAATTCCGGATTAGTAATGCTGTGGGATGCATATTGGGGCCTTTCCCGGATTGCGACGCAAACGTCTTATCCGGGCTACTTTTCCTCGGTTTGGTAGCCCGGACAGGCGCGTCAAGCGCCGCCTCCGGGAGAGTTTCATACAGCAGCGGGGATATCTCTGAAACAACGTGTTATGCAGCGATGCCCTGGCCCCCGCTGAAATCGGCGAACCGGAGGACCGAAGACAAGGGCTGGCCGCCAGGGATGGCGGCCAGAGGCGAATCGAGACAGCGATGTCGAGTTGAGCCGACCGCGGGCTGAGGACCGGGAGGTGAGCGCAGTGCGCAGCACCGATTTCTTTGCGGGACCGCGGGGATTGTAAAGGGGGAGATGGTTCTCCCCCCCTTTACCCGTTCACGTACCTCGATGAAACATTTTCTGCGACTTGAGGGTGAACGGAACCCCTCTACACCCTCCCGGAGGCGGTGCTACGCACCTGTCCGGGCTACTTTTCCCCAGCGTAGTAGCCCATCCGGTTAAACAATATCCACAACTTTGTTAAGTTCTTTTTCGTTATAGATAAGAACTTTTTCTTCTTTGCCGCCGACGGGCGATTTGTGGGAGCGTGATAAACACAAAACAAAACAGGGATTCAGGGGAATAACAATGCGCATTGCAAAAACAAAAATCGCGCTGGCGCTGGGCATGCTGGTGCTCGCCGCGCAGGCTCAGGCCGATCAATTAGCCGATATCAAAGCCGCCGGCGTGGTCAAAGTCGCCACCTTCGACGCCAACCCGCCGTTCGGTTCGGTAGATCCGAAAACGCATAAAATCGTCGGTTACGACGTGGACTTCGCCGAAGCGCTGGCCAAATCTCTCGGCGTTAAGCTGGAGCTGGTCGCCACTAACCCGGCCAACCGCATTCCGCTGCTGCAGTCCGGCAAGGCCGACCTGATCGTCGCCGATATCACCATCACTCCGGAACGTGCACAGGTCATTGATTTCTCAACACCTTACTTTGTGACCGGCCAGCAGTTCCTCGTTCCGGCAAAATCACCGGATAAGCTCGATGATTACAGCAAAGCGCGCATCGGCGCGGTAAAAGGCACCACCGGCGAACAGGCGCTGCATCAGCGTTTCCCGCAATCGCGCGTGCTCTCTTATGATGATATCCCGCTGGCGCTGACCGCCCTGCGCAACGGCAACGTGCAGGCCATCACTCAGGACAGCACCATCCTGGCCGGACTGCTGGCGGAAGCGCCGGACAAAGCTAACTTCAAAATCATCCCCGACCTGCTGAGCAAAGAAGAGATTGGCGTCGGCGTGAAGAAAGGCGAACCGGCCCTGCTGAAAGCGGTCAATGACGAGCTGGTCAAGCTGGAGAAATCCGGTGAGGCGGCCAAAATTTACGACGTCTGGTTTGGCCCGAGCACCAAAACCCCGCAGCCGCGCGCCTTTACTATCGAAGCGAAATAAGCAGAGAAAGATGATGTTATCGGCTCTATTTTCACGCTCCGCGGCATCGTCCGCGGATTTTTCGCATCTGCAGCGCGCCAGCATTGAGTTTCGCGATGTTGCCAAAAGCTACGGCGACCATCGGGTGCTGAACGGCGTTAACTTACAGGTTGAACCCGGCGAAGTGGTGGCGATCCTCGGCCCTTCGGGATCGGGCAAATCAACCCTGATCCGCCTGATCAACCAGCTTGAATCACTCAGCGGCGGCGAAATACTGATCGACGGCAAACCGACAGCGCAGCTCACCGGCAGCGCTCTGCGCCAGCTGCGCAGCCGGGTCGGCTTTGTTTTTCAGCAGTTTAATCTCTATGCCCACCTGACGGCGCAGGAGAATATCACCCTCGCGCTGGAACGCGTCCACGGCTGGGGCAAAAGCGCCGCCCGCGAACGCTCGCTGGCGCTGCTCAACCAGGTCGGCCTTGCGGATAAAGCCCGGCAGATGCCGGCCCAGCTCTCGGGGGGCCAGCAGCAGAGGGTGGCTATCGCCCGCGCCCTCGCCTCCTCACCGCAGATTATTCTGTTCGATGAACCCACGTCGGCGCTCGATCCGGAGATGATCGGCGAAGTACTGCAGGTCATGAAAAACCTCGCCCATAGCGGGATCACCATGGTGGTGGTGACGCATGAGATGCAGTTCGCCCGCGAGATTGCTGACCGGGTGGTGTTTATCGACGGCGGCGATATTCTCGAAGTCGCGCCGCCGGCCGAGTTTTTTGCCCGGCCGCAGCACGCCCGCACCCGCCGTTTCCTGCAAAAGGTGCTCGATCCGCTGCACCAGGAGAGTGAGGCGTGATCCCGCATCTCGACTGGCATGGCGTGCTGAGCGGGCAGCCGCTGCAATGGATCATCTCCGGTTTTCTCACCACCGTCTGGGTCAGCATCGCCGGGATGGTTCTGGCGACCGTGCTGGCCATCCTGCTGCTGGCACTGCGTCTCGGGGGCGGCAGGCCCGGTCGTTGGCTGGTGGCGGCCTGGGTTTCACTGTTCCGCAATACGCCGCTGCTGGTCCAGCTGCTGTTCTGGTATTTTGCCGCCTGGAATCTGCTGCCGCTGGGGGCGCGGGATTTTATTAATGACGATCGCAGTTGGTCGATTCTCCCGGGCAACGTCTGGTGGCTGACGCCGGAGTTTCTCTGCTCAATGTGGGGACTCGGGGTCTTTACCTCGGCGTTTCTGATTGAAGAGATCGCCTCCGGGCTGCGCGCCGTTAGCCACGGTCAGCGGGAAGCGGCGCTGTCGCAGGGGTTTACGCCCTGGCAGGAGCTGCGCCACATTCTGCTGCCGCAGGGGCTGGCTAACGCCTGGCAGCCGATTATCGGCCAGTATCTCAACCTGATGAAGCTCTCTTCGCTGGCGAGCGGTATCGGCTTTGCCGAACTGACCTATCAGGTGCGGCAAATCGAGAGCTACAACGCGCATGCGCTGGAGGCGTTTGCCGTCGGCACCGCGCTGTATCTGGCGCTTGGGGTGCTGATGGGCGTGGCGCTGACGCGTCTCGGTCCGGGAAGAGCTCAGCAAAGGAGAGCCGGTTATGAACGCTAATCTGGCGGTCATCGTTGATAACCTCGATTATCTGCTGTGGGGGCGGCTGGCGGACGGTATCCCCGGCGGCGTGGTGCTGACGCTGCTGATGGCTATCGGCGCCGCCGCGCTGGCGCTGCCGGGCGGCGTTCTGCTGGCAGCTATCGCCTGGCGCTACGAAGGGATCGTGCGGCGGCTGCTATTTCTGTGGGCGGAAATTATTCGCGGCATCCCGCTGATCTTCGTGATTTTCTGGCTGTGGTATCTGCTTCCTATGCTCACCGGCAGCGATCTCCCGGGCGCGGTCACCGTCACGGTGGCGCTGGCGTGGTTTACCGCCGCCTCGGTGATGCATTCAGTGCTGGCGGGCCTGCAATCGCTACCCCGTGGGCAATACGAAGCAGCGCTGACCCAGGGTTTCGCTCCCGGGCAAACGCTGCGCCTGATCCTGCTACCGCAGGCCCTGCGTAACGTTCAGCCGTCGCTGGTTGGGATATTTATCGGCCTGCTCAAAGACACCTCGCTGGCCTTTATCGTCAACGTGCCGGAGCTGACTACCGTCGCCGGGCAGGTCAATAACCGGGTGCAGATCTACCCGCTGGCGATTTTTGTTTTTACCGGCGCGGTTTACTATCTGCTGTGCTGCGGACTGAGTCTGCTGGCGAATCGCCGATATGGGAGAGCGACCGGGTAGCCATCGGCCGTGGCGCGGTGAAGGATTATCGCGCCACGCTGCGTTTCCTGAGCAACGCGTCTCTTCTGCGCCGGAGCAAGGCTGCTTGATACTATTTCAGGTAATACATTGATTTATATAATATATATTATTTACGACTCATAACATTTACGCTCGCCCGGCGAAGGGATAAACGGCCGCCGAGCTTAAATCTCAGATGGCTAATTTATTTATTTTAAAATCCAGCTTCACCTCCGCGTTACGCTGATGGGTATAAACCGTTTTGACGCTGCAGTTCTCAATTTTGGCAATAGATTTCGGCTGTATCCCCTGCGCAAGATGACCAATGATTTGCATCTCTTTACGGGTCATTTTTCCTTTTTTTATATCACTGCGGCGAAAACGACCGTTTATGGCTCGGGTCAGCTCATGGCGAATAGCGTATAAGGATTCCGTATAAACCACGCCTCTGGCCTGGCTATTGAAATACCAGTAATTGGCCAGCGCCTCCAGCCTGGTTGCGGCAATTAATATCACCTGTTTTTTCTCGGCGATTTTCAGCCATTGGTGTTCATGGCTGATAAAGTGGCTCATAAATTTAGGGCTAATATTAATAAACATAAACCCGTCGCGTAGTTCATCCAGAGATGGGTAGATCAAATCGCGGATATCAAAAATAATCGTGGATAATCCATCAACAAAATAGCGATCTTCTCTCGGCCAGATACATGACCGTAAATCAGTGAGATAGTCCATATATCACGCGCTCCTCATCCATGATTTGCCGCTTTCCTTAACGGGAAGAGTACAAAGGAAGGCGACTCCTCTGCGCAAAAAACGCCACTAAACATATATAAGATGAATAATTCAGATTTTATATAAAACAAAATAAAACATACGCATGGCATATAATTTGTATTTAAATGCGCAATCACAATATGAAACAGCCACTTTATGTTTCAGAAGTTATGTGTTTAATTACCACGAGTCAATATGAAGGATGGATGAAATGGCACTTCACAACTAAGAAATTAGAACCCCTAAAATAAAATGATAAAAAAAATTAGAGTACCTTAATTAACTTAAAAACAAGAAATCACAAAAAAACCATTAATTACAATGAGATAGAAAAAACATGACGCTTGAAAATAATTCTCAATTCATCTAATCCAGGAATTTACCCACCAGCCATTAGGAACTTTCTTAGGGAAAAACACATTAATAGAAAAAATTCATAGCCGGAACGATAAAGACAATTAGCATGAATTATTTAATGATGGAATATCATATATATTCGGGATACGAAAACATCATTTCATCACGTATCAAAGCGGACATAATGTTGATATTTTTTCGGCGCAAAATAACATCAAAAAAACATAAAAAATCAAAAATAGATCATTCTCAATGATGAATGTTATCCGGATGGCGAGCGCTGCCCGGCTACTTCACCGGACAGTCTTTTGTCATTTTAATAAATTTGTCGTTATAGATAATGTAGTGGTTCCCCGGCTGGCGCAGCGAAGCCTTGCGGACAACGTCCCCGGGCCGCAAATACCATGCATCCCCTTCCTCTTCCGTCGTATCGCATCCGGGCTTGATCAGCAGCTTAAACCAGGTATTGCCGGTGTTGCTGACGGTCCCCGCCGCGCGATCGTAAGCCCATTTGAACTGTACCTCGCGCGGGCGAACGACGAGGATAGTGTCCATGACCACCACCGGATCCATACTCACTTCCGTACCGCTTTGATTACGCATTACGTAATTACGGGTCGGAATTTCCCGGAACGATACCCGATAATAGCGCTCGCGGTTATCTTTCGGGCCGTGATAGTAAAACTTAAAATATTCGCTCTCCCCCGCCTGTAGAGTGAGCTGACGCGGGGCAAACAGCAGCTCGCCGTCCGCCGGACGGGAACGCACCTCTTTGCCGCCGGGGCGGTCGATAGCGACGATAGAGACCCGATACAGCCGGGCGCTTTTATTGTTGTTGATAACCCGCTTAGCAGCGAAATTGTCTTCCGCTGCCAGCGAGAAGGTTAAATTCCCCACCGAAATAGCCTGCGCTGCTGTCACCAGTCCCAGCGACAGCAGGCAGATCAGCATCCGCAGCAAATTAGTTAATGTTACGCCACGTCGCCTGGACATGAATTTCTCCTGAAGCACTCACTTCACCAAACCAGCCGTTATCATCCACCGTTCGCAGCGATATCGCATTATCCATCGGGATGGAAAACTTCACCGTCGTTTTGTCCATCTGCCCGACATCGCCGGAAATATCCGTCCATGGCGTGGTTAACCACAGGGCATCGGTCATATCGCGCCAGGTATCATCGCATCCGGCATCGTAAGTTTTGGTTGACCCGGTCTGCGTCGTAAACGCCAGCGTCGCCGGGAACGGCACCTTCGCCGTGCCGTCGGATGAACTAAAAATACAGTATGAACGCCCGCCAATAACCTGTGCCGGGCCGGTGACTTTAATCAGCACTTCATCGGCGGCGGTCTTACCGCTGGTCGTCACAATATAGCCGAAATCCAGCGACGGCTCGCCGCTGCCCACGTAGCCCTCGCGGGTCGGCGCCGAGGTGTACTCATCGGAAATAATGCTGATGCTGAAATCACGCGGCTTAATTATCAGGGTGTTAGAGGTTGAAAACTCGTACCAGCCAGACTCGGGCGAGGTGGTGTTATAGAAACGGAAATTAAACAAATCTTTGGTATTCACGTCGCTGATGCCCAGCGTCACCATCTGCTTAAAAAAGTTGCTTGAGAAGAAGACATACACTGAATCTGATGATTTCATCTCATTAAACGTATAGTACTGAGAGATGCCGCTCACCGGCTTCCATGAGTTGCCGTCGAGGCTGAACTGCATATCGTAGCTGCCCACCGCGGAGGCCAGCGCCGAGTTACTGATAGCCGGGAAAATATGAATTGAGGTATTGCTGAGGCCGTTGGTTTGCAAATTGTAGTTCACCATTTTGCAGCTCAGACCGGAACGGGTACCAATAGTCTGGGTGCGACAGTCGGCATTGCCTTCGCCCAGCGTCGGAACCCCGTCGCTGTTGATAAACACTTCCGCCAGCGCATGGGTGTTAATCAGCTTCAGGTTTGCCGCTTTAGTATGGGTGACGTTACGCACGTACCAATACCCTGAGGCCTGATCTTTGCAGCGTGCGCCGCTGCTGGCATCGTAGCTCACCGACGTCATGCAGGAGTTGATGGTCATTGAGAAGCTGCTGCCCACCGACATCTGCTGCAGATACTGGTAGAAAGCATCGGACATCATGCCGTGCATCCACTTTTGTCCGCCGGTGGTTACCGTCGCGCCATAGAAGCCGTTGGCATCGGTAGTTTGCGGCAAGATCAGGCTGGTGGCCATATCGCAGCCCGCATACCAGTTGATACAGCGCAGGCCGAGTAAAGGGTGCGAAGCCGGTGAGTTATCCAGCCACATATCGAAGAACCAGTTGGCGTACAGGCCGGTGTTATAGCCGTTGTCGATATAGCCCAGGCTCTGCTGATAAATGGTGCCCGAGCCGTTATATTTCAGCCCGGTCCAGCGGTTAGCCCCGGTCATACGCGGGTCCAGCGCGCCGCCCGGGGTGACAAAGAAGTTATCATCCGAGTTGTTTTCCACGAAAACAAACTGCATGGCCGCCGCATCCGGCCAGGTGGTTTTGGTGACCGCGGCGTTGACCCGCGTCACGCACAGCGCCGCCGTTAACATCACTAAACATGCCAGCCACTTAGCTTTCATTACCTTCTCCTGTCGGCTGCACGCGGGCATAGGTGGAGAGGCCGCTACAGACCACATCGCCCACCCATACCGCGCCGCGCGCCTGGCTTAGCTCCAGCGCCACTTCGCAGCTCTGGTTTTTACCGTAACTGAAATCGATGGTGGGATACTTTTTATCCACGTCCATCACAAACTCACCGTTCTCATCGGTGCGGGTACGACCGATATGGTTATTAATCCGCGCATTGGCCAGCAGCGTGCCGTCTTCCGCGCGAATGCGCCCGGAGACCGTGACCATCTGCTTCACTTCCGGCTCAATCACCGCCACGTTCCCCGGATAAAGGGTCAGCTGGCTCTTGCGCCCGGTCACGATATCGTAGCTGTCGAGCGAATTTTTACTGTTCTGCAACTCCACTTCATAGCGGCTGTAGGGCGACAGCGGCAGGTAGTTGCGGTTGCCGGAGAGCTGAACAATGCGACCGTTAACTTTGGCGCTCAGCTTGCCGTCATTTTCCAGTCCGGTGTTGAAAATCACCCCGGCATTGCCGTCGGTGCGGCCGCTGGCGGCGATATTTTTCCCCTGCCAGCCCACGCTGCCGTTGGCGGTCAGGTTGGTGTTCACGTAGCCATCCACGCCGCTGTTCACGTTCAGCGTACCGGTGGAGTAGCGGGTATCAAACTGAGCATATGCGCCGCCGCTGAGGGTTTTATCATCGCCTGTGTCGCCGGAAATCGCCCGCGAAACGTTGGCGCCGATGGTACGGATGGTGCTGCCTTCATCAAACTGTTTACGCGCCGACAGGTTGGCCATGGTGTAGCCGTTCTGATGGGTCATCCCGGCGCTGAACCAGTTGCCGAGCGGCAGCGAGAAATCGAGCGCAATATACTTCCCGGTGCTGGCGCTGCTATCGCCGTTATTAAAGCGCTGTATCCCTGCGCGCAGGCCCAGCGATCCCCAGGATCCGGTATAAAGCGTCTGGTAGTAATCCGCCGTGTAGTAGTGGCTGTTATAGCGGCGGTCATCGTTATAGCTGATGCTGAACGTCCCCAGTTTTGACCAGAGTGAATTGAGATTCAGCGTACCGCCGATAGCCCGGTTGTCGGCATTACTGCGCCGAATCCGGTCGCCAATCTGCGTTTTTTCCTGGTTGACCCACACCGAGCTGAAGCCGCCGGGCAGCGTGGCGCTGATGCTGCCGATGCTGCTCCACGAGCTGTCGCTGGCCAGCATATTCTGCAGGTTCACGTTAATGGACTCAGTGATCGGCAGGGTCAGGCGCGTCTCAGCGACGGCGTTGTTATCGTAACCGTAGCCGGTCGCCGCCCAGCTTAAGGTGCTGAGCGAACCGGAGGCCGAGGCGCCCGCCAGCCAGCTGTCTTTAGCCGGAAGCGTCTTTTTACCGCTCTCAGACCAGCGGTCCATATGGAAGCTGCCGCCCCAGAACTGCCAGGCCAGCGGCGCGCCGGCGCCGCGTCCGCGGCTGAACAATTTATTGACCCGCTGGGTACGCTTGCTGACCACCCGGCCGTTCACAATGACTTCAACCTCGACATCGTAAATGCCATACGGCAGGCCGCGCGTGTCCACTTCGTGGTTACCCATGGCAAAGTTCTGCACGCTCATCAGGCGCCCGTCGCGGGTGAGATGCACTTCCCCGGCGGCGGGTAAAAAGGCGACCACCGGCGTCGCCGACTGGGAGTTGTCGAACACCGTTGAACTGGCCTGGTTGCCCCATGAGGCGCCGTAAATCTTCCCTGCCGAAACGGCGGTCATCGGGCCGAGGGACTGTAAATTCCAGGTATCCAGCATCCCGCCCGCAAAACGATGGCCGGCAAAATCGCGTTCATACATCGCTTTATAGACTTCGCTGTCCTGATTGCCGGAGCCTATACCGTACAGCGAGCCGTCGAGCACCACGTGATGCTCGCGCAGCGCGGTGACGTTGTTCAGCGACAGATAGCTGGAGGTGTTGTTGCCGCCGTTGCGCATCTGGTTGTTATATACGCCGAGGTTATAGTTCATCGTGCTGCTGAGGGTATTGACGCTGGACTGACCGATATCTTCGCTGCGCGAACGCAGCACGGTACCCAGCGCCTCCTTTCTCACCACCAGCTGCAGCAGCAGCTGGCGCAGGCTGAGCTGTAGCTGCGCATCATCTGTCAGACTAATTTTGAGTTCTTTAGTGAATGCTTCATTGGCCAGCGCGGTCAGCTGCTTGCGGGTCTGTTCACTGACGGTGGCATTGTTATCGTTCTCTTCCAGCTGTATTTGCCGGACGCGCAGTACGCCGTTATCCAGCCAGATAAAAGCGTTGCCGATGCGCTGATCGTCCTGGGTACCGTTGCTGCCTTCGAGGTGAATAAACAGAGGAATGCTCATTCCGTCCTGCAGCGCCTGGCTGAAGGCCTGAGGGATAATGACGCCGCCGATTTGCTGTACTTTGTCAGCCGCGGCGGAAACGCTGAGCGGAACAAGCAAGATGGCCATGCCAGAGGCAAGGAGCACTTTAAGTCCTGGGGCAATCCCTGGTATAAGCATAGTTTTGGTCCGTCAGCACAGTTGTCTATTTCACGGGAACAAACTGCTCGCCCTGCCAGAGCGCGACCCGTCCTTTTTTGTCAGCCACATTGACGCGCGTAAAGCGGCGCTCTTTTCCGGGCATCAGGAAGTAGTTTTCTTTGCAATCCTTACCATCCGCCGGTTTCAGGCACGGGCCATAGGCCAGAATGCGCAGGGTGGCGTTGCCGGTATTGGTCAACGTGCCGTTGGCGTACTGATAGCGGTAATTCACTTTTCTCGGGGCCACCACCAGGATGGTGCCGATGCGTGCCGAAGCCGTGGCTACCGCGCTGCGGGTCGAGCCGTTGCGCTGGGCATCGCTGAGCGCCTGATCGAACCAGACGATGCGGTAATAGCGCTCTTTATCGTCCGCCGGGCCTTTATAGAAAAAGCGGATCACGTCGCTGGCCTTCGCGGGCAGCAGCAGGCTGGCAGGGGTCAGTAAAATCTCGTCCTGCTTATCCATCGGGATCACCTTACCGCCATCCAGCGGCGAAGAGAGACGTTCCATATGGATGTTGATTAAGCGACCGCTGTCGGTCGTATTTTTGATCTCTTTGCTCAGCGTGCTGCTGTCGCTGTTCATAAACGAAGAGATATCGCCCACATCCAGCGCCAGGGCAGGCGTCATTGTGCTGAGCAACAGGCCGATGGCCAGAATGTGTTTTTTCATATCATTTCATTCCGTGAAAGAAAGCAGGGGGAGAACCCCCTGCCTGGTGCTACGAGAGGATCAGCTGGTCCAGGTGGCGTCGAACTGTACGCTGACGTCACCGCTCCAGATACCTTCCGGCAGCGTGCTGTAGTCAGTAACGGCAGTTGTGCCGTTGGTGGTGCCGCTGATGATGGAGAACGTGAAGCCGTCCTGAGCGGTGGTGCGACCAGCGGTGTTATAGCCGTTAGACAGCGCGCTGAGGTTGCCGCCCAGGGTGCCCGCAGCGGTGTCGATCATGACGGTGTCAGCCGTTTTTTCGACCGCAGCGCCGTTGTAGTCAACGCCCACGCTCAGGGTGGAACCAGAGGTATCCAGCTGAGTCAGGGTATTGGTGATCAGACGAGAGGTCAGCTTGAATGCGGTCGCGGTGGTGTCACCTTCAATAGCCACATCAAACAGGCCTTTCTGTGAGTTAAAGCCTTTAACCCCTTCAGCATACTGGAAAGCCAGGCTGCCCAGCGGAGTCACAACCAGCTTGCTGGTTGTGTCTTTTTTGGCGGTTGCGGACCAGGTAGCGACTGCCTGAGCAGTAACGTCAGCTGCCTGAGCGACACCCATACCGGCAAACGCGGTTACCAGAGCAATTGCAAGAACCTTTTTTTTCATAGCTTTTTCATCCTGAGTTTATTAAGGGACCTGATGTCCCACGTCTGTGTGCATTCCCGCCATAGTTCAGGCCGCATCATTATTATCTGCGACGCAAATTATTTTGGGTGTTACGACCTGGTGCACAATTTTTAAATACAACGTTTATTACTAATTACAGCGCTAACTTATATATTTTTGAATACAATTTGGCCTCAGCATTTCGCCGATGGGTATAGACTGTTTTCACACTACAATTCTCAATTTTGGCGATAGATTTCGGATGCATTCCCTGCGCCGTCATACGAATTATCTGCATTTCCCGGTTAGTAATTTTATCTTTCTTTATATCTTTACGTAGAAAACGGCCATTGATAACGTAAGCCAGCTCCTGACGAATATCCTTAGCTAAGTCTACGTAGACCACGCCTCGAATGGAGCCATTGTAATACCAGTAATTGGCCAGCGCCTCCGAGCGCCTTGCAGCAATAAGTACAATCTGCTTTCCTTTCATTTCAGCCAACCACTCATTATCGCGGCGGATAAAATAATTCAGCGAACTGGCGCTAAGGTTAATAAATACAAATTCCCGGCGTACCTTTTCTAGTGAAAGATAGATTAAGTCATCGATATCCAGAATAAGCTCAGCGAGACCTTTTAAAAAAAAGCTATCATGCGCCGGCCAGATGCACTGATCTAAAGAATATTTATAATCCATATAGTGTTAAACCCCATAGTCCTGGAAATCTTGAACGTATCACAACACTGCTGATAGCCCAGGCCTGCAAAGTCTAATTCAGCAAATTCCCTCTTATAAATATATCCAATCTAAAACCACAAAATAGTATTGCTTGAGGCAAAGAACACTAAATGACTTGCTTGTTTCTTGTGTCACCAAATTTAGGATTTTTCGCCATGTGTGTCAATAAGTGCGCTGGGGGCTAATTACCGACCAGGTCAATTTAAGCCTGAAGAATAAAAATAAGGATATTGAGTTAAACACAAAAAGTATTTGTTTTCATATGGTTATTGGTGGGATATGCGTCGATTCTTAAGTGAATATTATATGTTCCAGGATCTTAGCTATTAGCTGTTAAGACTATTCTTAACCGCACTTTCATTCGAAAAAGCAAAAAAACCGAAGAAATTCAAAAAATAAGAAGAAAAAACCAATAATCAACACAAAAATAGTGGTTAATTTCATTAATTAGCGTAAATAATGAAATTATGCTCCGCACGAAAGGTATAGTCGCCGACAAAAAATTTAGCGCGGTGAATCGTAAACAAGCACGAAAAGATTATCTATTCGGTTAAATCGACTCAGAAAGAAGATTTGCACGAACATCCTGAGGCCTTGCTTTGCGCCAGCGGCAATAAAACCGTTGCGGCTAATGTCGCATAAAACGCGGCATCTCTATCAGATGAAATACGTATCATTCTTAATATCGTACGCATAGCGTATTAAAGGTAGGCTGAGTATTTTCAGACGCCGGATTGCCGATGCAAAAATGTGATCTCTGACGGAATTTTTCGTCATCCGTTACGCTGACTCACCGGTTCGTTCACTATTTGTTCGCCTTATTGTCATCTGGCAGTCATATAAAACACCATTAATAGTGCCCAGTTTACTGACGAATCTGGACGCACTTATGAACAGTTCCCTGGCTGCGGTTGCAGAAACCGATTATCAACCGTTTACGCCGCCGTTTATCGACCGGCAGCGTAAGGTCCTGAGCGTACGCAACCTGAGTAAAGCCTGGCGCGCGCAGCAAACCGTACTGGATAGCATCAGTTTCGATCTGCATGCGGGCGAATTGGTTGGCGTGATCGGTCGCTCCGGCGCCGGAAAATCGACGCTTTTGCACGTCATTAACGGTACCCATCGCGCCAGCGGCGGCGAAATCCTCAGCTTCCCGGAAGGAGGGACGCCGCAGGACGTATCAAAGCTGTCCGGGCGGGCGATGAACGCCTGGCGTAGCCAGTGCGGTATGATTTTCCAGGATTTTTGCCTGGTTCCGCGTCTCGACGTGTTGACCAACGTGCTGCTGGGACGCCTGAGCCAAACCTCAACCCTGAAATCATTATTCAAAATCTTCCCCGACGCCGACCGCGCCCGCGCTATCTCCCTGCTGGAATGGATGAATATGCTGCCGCATGCGCTGCAGCGAGCGGAAAATCTCTCCGGCGGCCAGATGCAGCGCGTGGCCATTTGCCGGGCCCTGATGCAAAAACCGGGGATTTTGCTGGCCGATGAACCGGTCGCCTCTCTCGACCCGAAAAATACGCAGCGGATCATGAATGTCCTGCGCGAAATTAGCGAACAGGGCATCAGCGTGATGGTAAACCTGCATTCGGTGGAGCTGGTGCGAGAATACTGCACGCGGGTTATCGGCATAGCCAAAGGCAAGATTATTTTTGACGACCATCCCACGCAGCTGAATCAGGATATTCTGCATCGGCTGTATGGCGATGAAATTAGCCAATTGCATTAATTTCACTCACACGGGCAAAATAATGAAAAAGTACATCACTGGCGCAGTTCGTTTATCCGCAGCGGTTGCAGGCATTATGATGGCGTGGCAGGCAAGCGCTGCTGAACAACCGAAGGAATTAAACCTGGGTATCCTTGGCGGTCAGAACGCAACGCAGCAAATTGGCGACAACCAGTGCGTTAAGCAATTCCTTGATAAAGAGCTGAAGGTCGATACAAAATTACGTAACTCCTCCGACTATTCCGGCGTCATTCAGGGATTACTGGGTGGCAAAGTTGACGTGGTATTAAGTATGTCGCCGTCTTCTTACGCCTCCGTTTATATTAACAATCCGCAAGCGGTCGATATTGTTGGGATTGCCGTAGATGATAAAGACGGGTCCCGCGGCTACCACTCGGTGGTGATTGTCAAAGCGGACAGCCCGTATAAAAAGTTAGAGGATCTGAAGGGCAAAGCGTTTGGCTTCGCCGACCCGGATTCCACTTCCGGCTTTTTAATTCCTAACCACGCCTTTAAACAGCAGTTCGGCGGCACCGCGGATAATAAATATAATAACTTCTTCTCCAGCGTGACCTTCTCCGGCGGCCACGAGCAGGATATTCTCGGCGTGCTGAACGGTCAGTTTGCCGGTGCGGTGACCTGGACCTCCATGGTCGGTGACTATAATAGCGGCTACAGCGTCGGCGCCTTCAACCGCCTGATTCGCATGGATCACCCGGATTTGATGAAGCAAATCCGCATTATCTGGCAATCGCCGCTGATCCCGAACGGCCCGATCCTGGTCAGCAATTCCCTGCCTGCTGATTTTAAGGCCAAAGTCATTACCGCGATTAAAAAGCTGGATACCGAGGATCACGCCTGCTTTATTAAAGCGATGGGCGGCACGCAGCATATCGGCCCGGGCAGCGTGGCTGATTTTCAGCAGATAATTGATATGAAACGCGAACTGGTTAGCGCGCGTTAATCCCACCCTGACGCTGCCGCCCGGCGAGTGTCGCGGGGGGCAGCGACTCGTTGAAGACACAGCGACGCATGAATAACACCCACACCCAATTCGAACGCTACTATCAGCAGGTACGCTCGCGGCAAAAGCGCGATACCTTTAGCGGGTCCCTGCTGCTGCTGGTACTCTATTTTGCCGCCGGCAGCCTGGCCGAGTTTAATCTCCTTACCATCTGGCACTCGCTGCCCAATTTTCTCGATTACCTGTTTGAGACGTTGCCCACGCTGCACATCGCCGATCTGTTTGCCGATTCGCATACTAAGGGCTCTCTGGCTTACTGGGGCTATCGCCTGCCGATTCAGCTACCGCTTATCTGGGAAACGCTGCAGCTGGCGCTGGCGTCGACGCTGGTTGCGGTGGTGATTGCCACCCTGCTGGCGTTCGTTGCCGCTAATAATGCCTGGTCCCCTGCCCCGCTGCGTGTTGCCGTCCGCGTGCTGGTGGCTTTTCTGCGCACCATGCCGGAGCTGGCGTGGGCGGTGATTTTCGTGATGGCTTTTGGTATCGGCGCCATCCCCGGCTTCCTGGCATTAATGCTGCACACTATCGGCAGCCTGACCAAGCTGTTCTATGAAGCGGTAGAGAGCGCCCAGGATAAACCGGTGCGCGGCCTGGCCGCCTGCGGCGCGTCGCATCTGCAGCGTATCCGCTTTGCCCTGTGGCCGCAGGTCAAACCCATCTTCCTCTCATACGGCTTTATGCGCCTCGAAATTAACTTCCGCTCCTCAACCATCCTTGGGCTGGTGGGTGCGGGCGGCATCGGCCAGGAGCTGATGACCAATATCAAACTGGACCGTTACGATCAGGTCAGCATCACGCTGCTGCTGATTATTCTCGTGGTCTCGCTGCTGGATATGCTGTCCGGCCGCCTGCGGCAGTGGGTTCTGGAGGGGAAAAAATGAGACAGTGGCAAAATCAACCGGATATCGCTGCCAGCCGTCGCCAGCATCGGCATTTGTATCAGGCCCAGGGGCGCTATCTGCGCTATATCGGCCTGCTGACGCTGGCCTGCCTGCTCTACTATGTCTGGTTCTTTATGCAGTTCGGCATCAGCGGCGAGCAACTCGCCAGCGGACTGGAGCAAATCAGTCGCTATCTGCTGCGGATGTTCGTCTGGCACGACTTTTTTAACTGGCCGTTCCGCTATTACTTCACGCAAATCGCTATTACCCTGGCGATTGTTTTCGCCGGGACGCTTACCGCGACGGTTATCGCCCTGCTGCTCTCTTTCCTGGCGGCGCGCAACATTATGCGCGGCGTGATTCCGGGGACGATTGCCCTGCTGATGCGCCGGTTGTTCGACGTGCTGCGCGGTATCGATATGGCGATCTGGGGGCTGATTTTTGTCCGCGCGGTGGGGCTCGGGCCGCTGGCCGGGGTACTGGCGATAATCATGCAGGATACCGGGCTGCTGGGGCGTCTGTACGCTGAGGGGCACGAAGCGGTTGAGCGCTCGCCGGGACGCGGGCTGACGGCGGTAGGCGCGAACGGGTTACAGAAGCACCGTTTCAGCATTTTCACGCAATCTTTCCCCACTTTCCTGGCGCTGAGCCTGTATCAAATCGAATCGAATACCCGTTCAGCCGCGGTGCTCGGCTTTGTCGGCGCGGGAGGGATCGGCCTGATTTATGCGGAAAATATGCGTCTGTGGAACTGGGACGTGGTGATGTTTATTACCCTGCTGCTGGTGGCGGTGGTGATGGCGATGGATACGCTGTCCGCCTGGCTGCGCCGCCGCTATATTGGCGGCAGCGTGGTGCCGCTGTTTAAAGCGGATTAGTTTTTTCCGGATCGCGCTGCGCCTCCCCGGGGAAGTCTGATATCACAACATTCCCGGAGGCGGCGCTGCGCAGCTATCCGGGTTACCCAAACTGCACGAAAAAGTAGCCGGGTAAGGCGTTTACGCCCCCCCCGGGGGAAAATCACAGCCGCCACGTCAGTACCGGCCACTGATGCTGCGCATTCGCCGCCGTCAGCTGCGGACACGGGTTGACCAGCCGTACGCGATCGGCGCGCAGGCACAGCGGCAGATCGTTAATCGAATCGGTGTAGAAGGTCACCTCGCCCGAACAGGCGGGATGCGCCGCCAGCCACTGCTCAAGACGCACCACCTTCCCCTGCTGATAGCTCGGCGTACCGGCAATCACTCCGCTATAGCCGCCGTCCACCATCTCGACGTCAATGCCCAGCGCCTGCTCGATGCCCAGCTGCGCCGCGACTGCCTGTACCAGCAGGCTGACCGAGGCTGAGATCACCAGTATCTGCTCGCCCTTTGCCTGTAAAGTCCGAATCAGATCCCAGGCCTGCGGATAAACGCGCGGCATAATTTCTTCACGCACGCAGCGCGCCAGTAGCGCATCCACGTCCTGCTTTGCCACACCAACCAGCGGCGCCTGAATCAGAGCCACATAATCGGCGATATTCATCTCGCCGCGATCGTAATCGTCCATCAGCATCGCTTCCCGCGCCAGGTAATCGGCATCGTTTACCCACCCTTCGCGCACCATAAAGCGGCTCCACAGCGTACTGCTATCGCCCTTAATCAACGTATTATCCAGATCGAAAATGGTCAGCGTTTTACCCATCGTTTATTTTCCTTTATCGGCCACAGCGCCTCGCGCGAGCATGCGCAAGTAAAATGACAGCAGAATGAACCGGGCATAACGAGTCTCCTCTTCTATGCCAGTTATAACTGTTACCCATGTATCCGGTCTAAAGTGTTACCCATGTTTCCGGTTCATACCCTACGCTTATCCGGGCGACTCTCGGATGGATGCGCAGCGCCGCGTCCCTCATTATCCCCGCACGCTCATCACCAGCAGTACGGCTATCAGCAATAGCGGATAAATTCTCACATGCCAGCGATCCGGTAAACGCGCCAGCCAGCGGGAGGCTATTTTTAATCCCAGCCAGCTTCCCGCCACCAGCTGCGCCGCCGCCGATAGCCAGATGTTGCCGATAAACCCATTCGGTAACGCCACCGGCGACAGCCAGGCGAGCAATAGCCAGGTCAGCGTCGCCGTTGCCGCCAGCGGCAGCGTCAGCACGTTGGCCATCGCCGCTGCTTCGGACATCAGCACGCCGCGACGGCGCATCAGAGGAACGGTCATCACGCTTCCCCCCACGCCGAGAAAAGAGGCGATCAGGCCAATGATACCGCCTGTCGTAAGCTCATGTGGCACCGACGGCACCACCCGGCGGGAGGGCGGAGTCATAAATCCGGCGCGAAGGTAGCAATCGGCAACGGTTGCCAGCAGGTAGATAACGAACAGCCAGCGGATCCACTCCCCGCACACCTCAAGCGCCAGCAGCGCGCCGGCGATGCCGCCAACGGCAATGCCGGTGAGCATGGCCCACAGACGACGCCAGCTCAGGGTGCCGGTACGCACGTGCCGCCAGGTCGCCAGCAGCGCGGAACAAAGCATAACCAGCGCCGAAGTGGCGACCGCGATTTGCATCGCCTGCTGTCCGACTGCGCTTTGCGCTCCCCACGCGCCGGTGACCAGTAAATAGAGCAGCGGGACGGTAACGAAACCGCCGCCGAAACCAAAGAGCCAGGTGGTCACGCCGGATAGCATGCCACACAGAAAAAGCCAGTCGCTCATTCGAACTCCTCCACAAAAGGAGGTAACGATATAGAATAACCTCATGGCCGGCTTACGCTTTAAAGCCAATCTATTACGAATTTCAGCCAGGGCAACTTTTTATGCGCAACGTTGCGATTAATGACGTCGATCATCTGCCTCGCCGGGTGCTGGCGCTGGGCAGCGACTACCCGCCCAATACGCTGCTGGAGCGCCACAGCCACCGCCGGGCGCAGTTTCTGTACGCGATGAACGGGTTAATGAAGGTCGAAACGGATGACGGCCAGTGGCTGGTCCCGCCGTTCAGCGGAGTATGGATCCCGGCGACAAAACCGCATCGCGTCTGGATGCCCGGCGTCAGCACCCACAGCCTGTATATTGATGCGCAGGTCGCCCCGCGTGATAGCGAGCGCTGCGAAGTGTTACAGGTTTCTCCGCTGACCCATCAGCTCCTGCTGGCCGCCTGCCAGCTGCCGCTGCTGTATGAAGAGAGCGGGCGCGATGCCGCCCTGATTGCGCTCCTGCTCCATGAACTGGGCGCCGCCGCGCCGCTGCCGATGTTTACCCCGCTCCCGCAGAACAGCCACCTCGCGGCGCTATGCGGCGATTTTCAGCGACAGCCCAGTATCCGCAGCACGCCGCAGCAGTGGGCGCAAAAGCTGAGCAAAAGCGTACGCACCTTTAATCGTCTGTTTCGCCGGGAGACCGGGATGGCGTTTTGCGACTGGCGCCAGCAGGCGTGCCTGATGTACGCCATGACGGCGCTGCGTGAAGGGGATTCGATTACCGAAGTCGCGCTGAGTCTGGGCTATGAGTATCCGGCCGCCTTTACCGCGATGTTCCGCAAAGCGATGGGCTATTCGCCGATGGCCTTTATCCGCCAGATCAACGGCGGACCGGCAAACGCCAGTCCGCAATAATCGCGACTTACTCTGCTGCGCGATTCAGCCAGTCGAACAGATTATCCACCGAAAGCTGCGCGGGCGCGCGCGTTGCTGGCTGCCCCGCTTTAAGCAGCAGCAACGTCGGCAGGCCGCGCACGCCGAGCGTGGTCGCCAGATCCTGATGCTGGTCGGCATCCAGATAGCGCGTATCCAGTTGAGCAATTCGCGAGCTGAGTTTCTCATGCGCCAGCAGTTGCCAGAGCTTGCGGCAGTGCACGCAGCGCTCCGCGCCTACGAACAGCAGCACGGGCCTTTTACTCTCCAGCTCGCTCGCCGCGCTTATCGGCGTGAACGCGCTTTCCGCGACGCGGAACAGCTTCGGACTGCGGCGCAGGGTATCGTTATCGGTTGCCACGCACAGCGCATCGGCGCTCTTACTGTACGGCTGTACGCCCGCCACCCGCACCACGCTTTGCGCCGGTCCCGCTGCCGCCGCACCGGGCTGGCGCAGGGTTCGTACATCGACCGCCGCAATCGGCGTCTCCTGCGGCTGCGCCAGCTGCGGGATCCAGGCGTAGGGAATGCGGTAGGCGCGATAGACCATATTGTTGTTCAGCGTCTTGCCCCAGAACGGCGAAAGATATTCCCAGACAATTTCGTGATCGCGGGTCACTTCAAAAATGCGCCCGTTCGATCCTTCGTTAATCAGGGTATTGCCGTTTTCCAGGCGCTGCATATTGCTGATGTACGGGCTGTAAAAGCGGTACGAATCGGTCGGCTGCGGCAAATCCGCTTCATAAGGCGAATAGCGCCATTCGATATCAAGGGTCAGCGGATTGATCTCCAGGATCCGGGAGTAATCGCGCCAGGCGTTTTTCACTCCGTCCGCCGATGCCGGATTCGGCGCGCCGTATCCGGCCCAGCCGCCGTTATCGAAAATCAGGATATTGCCCGCGCCCGGTAGCCCCTGCGGGATCATATGCGCATGATGCTGGCCGATAATCCAGCCGATGTGTTTCAACTCCGGTTTGCTGTAGTCCGGGCCCAGCTGCCAGACGATCTTGCCGCTCTGTTTGTCGATAATGGCGATAATGTTGGATTCACGGGCGTCCCAGATAATGTTGTCGGGATGAAAACGCGCATCGCCAGCGTCATACCACTTATTCGGCCCCAGCGCCGACATCGAATTGATATGCATCCAGTCGCCCATTCCACCGCCGCTGGCGCGCATATTCGGATTGTTGTAGAGCGCGGTACGCGCCGCGTCGTCGAAACCCAGCTCGTGGAAATGGTCGCTGCAGCGCCACTCCCACACCACGTTGCCCTGCCAGTCAACTTCAATAATGGTGTCGTCCAGCAGCAGCTTGTCGGTGATCGCTTCGTTCAGCAGGTTGGTATGGGCGAGGATCAGGGTATTGCCGCCATCCACCTGCGGCTCCAGCCCCGGCGCGTAATAGCCCACCGGATTGCCTGCCCGCTGATAGTCGTGATGAGCTCGCGCCATCCAGCGCGTTTCATTGCCGGGATCGCTCACCTGCTCATAGCGATCGAATTTCCAGGTCACATTGCCTTCCCAGTCCACCTGGATCAGATCGAGCATATCCTGCATGCCGTAGCGCGGATCGCGCTCGCCGCTGTGGCCAAGGATGGCGCCGCCGGGCAGGATTTTATTGGGAAATCCATGCAGTTCAGGCCATTCGCGTACCACGTGACCGTTCATATCCACCAGCACCGCGCCGTGTTCGGTGGCCTGGAAAAGGGTGTAGCCGCTCCAGGCGCGCTGCGGATCGTAGAGGGTGGCGCCGGTCGGGAAGACGGAGGGGTGTCCCATAAGTTGCTCCTTACATTAAAGAATCAGGCAGAAGTAATCAGATTGCGTATCTGGCGGCAGGCGGCGGTAAACGCGGCATCGTCGCGCTGGCGCGGATGGGGCAGCGCCAGGCTTACCACTTCCCGTATCCGCCCCGGACGCGGCGAGAGCACAACGACCCGGTCGGCCAGGGCGACGGCTTCTTCCACATCGTGCGTCACCAGCAGCGTGGTGGTTCCCGCGCGCTGATGTATCTGTAAAAGTTCCTGCTGCAGGGTATGGCGCGTCAGGGCATCCAGCGCGCCGAAAGGCTCATCGAGCATCAGAATCTGCGGACGGGCCACCAGGCCGCGGGCAATGGCGACCCGCTGGGCCATACCGCCGGAGAGCTGCGCGGGCAGCGCGTTGGCGAATTCGCTGAGCTGCACGCGTTCCAGCATTTCCAGCGCCCGCTGGCGCTTCTCCGCCCGGCTGAGCTTTTCATCCGCCAGACCGAGCATCACGTTGTCGATCACCTTCAGCCACGGAAACAGGCGCGGCTCCTGAAATACGATGCCGCGCTCTTTGCCCACGCCGGTGACCGGCTCGCCGTTAATGCGAATTTCGCCCTGGGTCGCTGACTCCAGGCCTACCAGCATCCGCAGCAGCGTCGATTTACCGCAGCCGCTGCTGCCCACCAGCGCCACCAGTTCACCGGCGGCGATATCCAGGCTGAAATTCTGTAGCGCCGTTACCTGTTGCCAGGATTTACGCACGTGGCGAAAAGAGACCAGAGTTGAAGAGGTCATAGCTGCTCCTGTTGACGCCAGCGGGTGGCGCGCATTTCCAGTAAACGTCCGGCTTTATCCAGCGCCGCGCCGGTGATACCGACCAGCACCATGCCGCAGAGAATGGTGGGCATATCCAGCAGCTGCTGGGCGTTGATCATCAGGCTGCCGATGCCGACGCCGGAGGACATGAAATATTCCGCGCCGATATTGCCAAGCCAGGCGTAAATCAGCGCCAGCCGTAGACCGGCGAAGATCCCCGGCGCCGCGCCGGGAAGAATAACCCTGCGCAGGCGCGCTAATTCGCCCAGGCGCAGTACCCTGGCCACTTCATCGAGCTGCGGGTTACGCTGCAGCACGGCCTGCAGCGTGCTGAAGAACATCGGAAAGAACGACGCCAGCGCGATAAAGACGATTTTGCCGCCGTTATCGTTGCCCACCCATGCGGTCAGCAGCGGTAGCCAGGCAAACAGGGCGATATGGCGCAGCACGTTTAACGTGGGCGTGAAGATTTGCCCGGCGCGCGGGCGCAGCGCCAGCAGCAGTCCGCAGAGCAGGCCGCCCGTAATCCCCAGCGCGCCGCCGACAAAGGCCCGTCCGAGACTGGCCAACATCGCCGTAGTCAGCTCCCCGCTCAGGATGCCCTGAATAAAGCGCACCGCTACCGCCAGCGGCGAAGAGAACAAGGCTTCATCAATCCAGCCTGACTGGCAGGCCAGCTGCCACAGCGCCAGCAGAACTAACGGCAGCTGCAGCGCCCGCCAGCTGGCCTGCGGTTTCCACGCCAGGCGTCCGGCGGCAGGCTGCGGCCAGAACACCAGCCGGGAACAGGCCCGGTTCGCCGCCCACTCCATCAGCATGCCGCTCAGGCCAACCACCGCAATGGTGACGAAGACGATATCCAGCTGAAACAGCTGACGACCCCAGACCATCAGGTAGCCAATACCTTCCGAAGAAGCCAGCAGTTCCACGACGATAAGCGACACCCAGGCCTGCGATAGCGCCAGACGCAGGCCGGTAAACCAGCCCGGCAGGCTTGCCGGGATCACCAGCCAGCGCAGCCGCTGCCAGCGGGAAAAATTCATTACTCTTGCGGCTTCGCTCAGGGTCAACGGCACGCCGGCCACCGCCTGCTGCGTATTAATGGTCATCGGTACTACGGTGGTTTTGACGATCACCGCCAGCTTGAGGCCGTTATCGATCCCGAACAGCACCATAAACAGCGGGATCCAGCCGAGCGTCGGGATTTGCGCCAGCGCGTAAAACAGCGGTTCCACCCGCTGCGCGGCGGCCGGCACCAGGCCGAACAGCGCCCCGAGCAGCGTGCCTGCGATGGCGCCCAGCAGCAGGCCAAGCGCCAGATGCTGAAGGCTGAATCCCCACTGCGCCAGTAGATCGCCGCTCAGCAGCGACAGGGCGGTATCGGCAACCACCGACGGCGCGGGCAAAATTTGCTCCGGCATCCATCCCTCGCGCGCGGCGATGTACCACAGCAGCAGCAGTAACGCAGGCAGCAGCCACGGCCAGCCGTTAAGCCTGAACCCCGGCCTGCCGGGAGCATCCGTTCTTAAGATCATCTGTGACATTTCGGTCCACTTTTCAGTCAGTCATGTCGCTATCAAAACGTGCCTCACGCTTCGCCGCCATTGCGTAAGGCGAATAATCCCGATGCATCAAATGCATTTCAGCCTGGCGGGCACGCGGCTTCTGATTTAGCTTTTTTTCGGCAATGCTTGGCGAATAAAAGCATTTAACACGTTACCCGTCGGCTCTTTAGGGTGAGAAAAAACTCAAGGGAGCAACACGTTATGATGAAAGCAATATTCAACCGCACCTTGCTGGCGCTGGTCGCGGTCATCGGCCTGGCGTCCAGCGTCCAGGCCGAAACGCTACGCACTATCCGCATCGGCGTGCCGGACCAGAGCGCGGGCAGTAAACCCTTTATTGAGGGGCCGGTCGGCATGGCGTTTATCCGCCATCAGTTGGAAGAGGTGTTTAAGCCGCAGGGCGTGGAAGTGCAGTGGCAGTTTTTCAAAGGCGCCGGTCCGGCGGTAAATGAAGCGTTAGCCAACCGCCAGCTGGATTTTGTCTACCTCGGCGATCTGGCGGCGATTATCGGTAAGGCCAACGGGCTGCCGACGCGCCTGCTGCTGGGCAGCCGGGGTTCGGAATCTTACCTCGCGGTGACCAAAGCTTCCGGGATTAAAACCCTCGCCGATCTGAAAGGCAAACGGGTGGCGGTTTATCGCGGCACGGCGGACCAGCTGGCCTTTGACCGGGCGCTGCAAACCGTCGGCCTCAACGAGCGCAGCCTGCAGGTGATCAACCTCGACTGGAACGCCGGCAAAGCGGCGCTGGCGGCCGGTCGCGTCGATGCGGTGTGGGGCGGCGTTTCGCTGCTGGCGCTACGCGGCGATAAGATTGATGTGGTCGTCAAAAGCGGTGACTCCGGCCGCCAGAACACCACTCAGGCCGGGTTCCTCGGCACGCAGACGTTTATAGACGCCTGGCCGCAGGCGACCCAGCAGATCGTTAACGTGTTGGTGAAGAACGCCGCTGAAATCAGTGACCCGGCCAATCGCGACGCCTGGTCCGCCGAGATGGCGCAGCAGAGCCAGATCCCGCAGGCGCTGTTTCTCGAAGAGCTGCAGCCGCAGGATCTGAACTTTACCACCTCGCCGCGCATCGACCCGTTCCTGACCGCCAGCTTTAGCAGCAGCGTCGGGCAGGCTCACTCGGGCCGCCTGATCCGCAGCGCTTTCGACGTCAGCCAGTGGGTGGACGGCCAGTTTGTCGAGCGGGCGCTGAAAGCCCAGCAGCTGGAAAATCGCTGGCCGCAGTACGATGCCCAAGGCCAGGCGAAAAACGCCGGTTAACTCCCTTCCTCCTGGGCCAGCAGCTGCAGCTGATGCTGACGATCGGTATGGAGGATCATCTCTATCAGTTTCGCAACCAGCGGCGGCTGAGCCGCATGAACCGGAGAGATAATGGCAAACCGGGTCTGCATCAGCCGCCACTCTTCAGGCAGATCGCTGAGCTCCAGCTTAACCAGCCGATGGCTGTGCTGGCATAGCGCGAAGCCATCCTCGCTGGCGAAGCTAATCGCATTGGTTCGCGCCAGGGTCGAAAGCAGCGCGTAGATATGGTCGCACTGAATCGCCGGCGCGAAGTCCTGCTGCTGGCTGAGGGTCGCCAGCACTTTGCGCACGCCCGGCGGCAGATAGGGTGCCGCAAAGGGGTAACGCAGCATCGCCTGAATAGAGACCGGACCCTGTTTTGCCAGCGGATGCCCGGCATGGCAGACGAAAAAGCAGCGCTGCGGGCTGAGTGGCTGAACGCGCAGCTGCGGGTCGAGCTCTGCCTGCCAGCTGTCGGCGACGACAAAAGGATAGCTCTGGGAGGTGAGCGCCTGATGCAGAGCCAGCCAGTTATCAATCTGAAAGCGCACCTTCGCCTGCGGCAAAAGACGATGAAACTCGCCGATGGCAGCCGGAATCAGCCTCGCGGCGGGGGCCGGGCCGCAGCCAAAGGCGACCTCGCCGGTTTGCGCATCGTCCGCTTCGCGCAGCTGGCTGCTGAGCTCGACGTTAAGTTCCTGAAAACGGCGGGCGTAAGGCAGCAGCTTTTGCCCATGCAGAGTGAGCGTCGGTAGCTTGCTCTGCCGGTCAAATAAAGGATGCCCGACGCTCTGCTCCAGCGCCTGGATGCTGCGGCTGAATGCCGACTGCGACAGGCACACCGCCTCGGCCGCGCGATTAAAACTGCCGTACTCAACGAGCGCCACAAAGTTGCGCAGTTGGCGAAAATCCAGATGCATTAGCCCGCCCCACTCTCTCTCTTATTCCTCAAAAGTACTGGAGGGGAGCCTGGCGGCGCAATGGCGGGATGATGAGGATCTTTCACCTTGAAGTGAATCTGCCCGGTTGCGTCACACGCGAATATTTGTGAAATATTGTTTCACGGAGAAAAAATTTATTAATACGATAAGTTCAGGTTGGCGTTAAATAATGCGCGTTATTTTCACTGCACGATCCTGCCCCTATTAATTACGTAAGGTTTCGTAAATTTTGCGTTTGGTCATTCTGAGGCCGTAGCGAATCGGCTATAAAATATCACGGCCCGTTTTCAGTGACGAAAAACAATGATATGAAGCCCAGACTCTCTCACGCGCTACTGTTTGTTCCTTTTTTGCTTTTGGCAGGATGTTCATCCTCATCGAAACCGCATAAAACCGCCGCCCAGAGTAGTCACTCGACCATCGACGGGGGTTCAGACGATCTGATCCCGGTGATCGCCGCGCTGCACGATCAAATGCATACCTGGGAGGGAACGCCCTACGAATGGGGCGGGACGGAGCAAAGCGGCGTCGACTGCTCCGGGTTTGTCTGGCGCACGCTCAAAGATCGCTTCAACCTGCCGATGGAGCGCATTACGACGCGCGAGCTTCTGCATATGGGCGAGCGCGTAAGCCCGCGGCAGCTGCGGCCGGGAGATTTAGTCTTCTTCCGTATTAAAGGCGGCATGCACGTCGGTTTCTATGATACCGACCGTAATTTTCTTCATGCCTCCACCAGCCAGGGCGTGATGCGCTCTTCGCTGGATAATCCATACTGGCAATCGGTATTCTACCAGGCTCGCCGCCTGCCGAAGGAATATAACGCCCAGATAACCATGAATAACGATAATCTGCATCTGGCAAAAAATCGTTAATCACTCATAACAAAGCCGCCCTGTCACCACGGCGGCTTTGTTGTCTGTTAGCTGTTAACTTATCAGAACTGATAGGTCATACCGACAGCAACGATATCATCATCGTTGATGCCGAGCTTATTATCGCTCTTCAGCTGGTTAATTTTGTAATCCACAAAGGCATTCATATTTTTGTTGAAGTAATACGTCACGCCAACATCAATATAGTTGACCAGATCTTCGCTGCCTACGCCCTCAATATCCTTACCTTTTGACAGCACGTAGCCCAGGGACGGACGCAGTCCGAAATCGAACTGGTACTGCGCCACGGCTTCGAAGTTCTGCGCTTTATTGGCAAAACCGCCGCTGATTGGCGTCATTTTGCGGGTTTCTGAGTACATGGTCGCCAGGTAAATATTGTTGGCGTCATATTTCAGGCCGGTTGCCCAGGCTTCCGCTTTTTTACCCGTACCGCGAGACAGCAGGTTCTGGTCGTTCGTGCGATCGGAGCTGGTATAGGCCGCGCTGACGGCAAAGTCGCTGCCGCCGAAGTCGTAGCTTAGGGCGGTACCGAAACCGTCGCCGTTCTGTTTCTTCGCGTCGCGACCTTCGTTTTTGCCCTGATATTGCAGGGTCAGATTCAGGCCATCTACCACGCCGAAGAAATCGGTGTTGCGCCAGGTGGCCAGGCCGCTGGCGCGTTTGGTCATAAAGTTATCGGTCTGAGCGGAAGAGTCGCCGCCGAATTCCGGGAACATATCGGTCCAGGCTTCGACGTCGTACAGCGCGCCGAGGTTACGACCATAGTCGAATGAGCCGTAGTTTTTCACTTTCACCCCGGCGAACGCCAGACGCGTTTTCTGCGTGGAGTCGCTTTCGGTTTTGTTGCCGGAGAACTCCGATTCCCAACGGCCGTAGCCGGTCAGATCGTCGTTAATCTGCGTTTCACCTTTAATGCCGAAACGAACGTAAGTCTGATCGCCATCTTTGCTGTCATAGTCGCTCATATAGTGCATCGCTTTGACTTTGCCGTAGACGTCCAGTTTATTACCGTTTTTATTATAAACTTCTGCCGCCTGGGTAGCCGAAGAAGCAATAAGACCCATCATCATTAATGCCAGTGAGCTCTTTTTCATTATTCAGTCCTGGTAATTTATTTATACGCGCTAATCAATTCCGGGCGGAAGCCCTGTCAAAAACTGCAGGTTTTTTAACGCTCTAATATTAAAAATTTATGACAACATGGAACTTTTACTTAAAAAGAGTATTAAATTATTTCCGTCATGAATGTGTCATATTTTCTCGCCAGAATGCCCGATCCGCGCAATGAAGTGGTTCGTCCACCACGCCAGGTGTTGGCAAGCGGGCTCACTCCTGTTACAACATCAACTCGATATCGAAACTCCTTTTTGAACGGCAGAGAATCATGAGTGATAGCCAGACGCTGGTGGTAAAACTGGGCACCAGTGTTTTAACGGGCGGATCCCGCCGCCTGAACCGCGCCCATATCGTTGAATTAGTGCGTCAGTGCGCGCAGCTGCACGCGATGGGTCATCGAATTGTGATCGTCACCTCCGGGGCGATAGCCGCCGGACGTGAGCACCTCGGCTACCCGGAACTGCCCGCGACCATTGCGTCGAAACAGCTGCTGGCAGCTGTCGGCCAGAGCCGTCTTATCCAGCTGTGGGAACAGCTTTTTTCTATTTATGGCATTCACGTTGGCCAGATGCTGCTGACCCGCGCCGATATGGAAGACCGCGAACGCTTCCTTAACGCCCGCGATACCCTGCGCGCGCTGCTGGATAACAATATCGTGCCGGTCATTAATGAAAATGACGCCGTGGCGACCGCTGAAATTAAAGTCGGCGATAACGATAATCTTTCGGCGCTGGCGGCAATTCTCGCGGGCGCCGATAAACTGCTGCTGCTGACCGATCAGCAGGGGCTGTTCACCGCCGACCCGCGCAACAACCCGCAGGCCGAGCTGATTAAAGACGTTTACGGCATTGATGACGCCCTGCGCGCTATCGCGGGCGATAGCGTGTCGGGTTTAGGTACCGGCGGTATGGGCACCAAGCTGCAGGCCGCCGACGTCGCCTGCCGCGCGGGTATTGATACGATCATTGCCGCCGGTAGCCGCCCTGGCGTGATTGGCGACGTGATGGAGGGGGTTTCCGTAGGCACCCGCTTCCACGCCCAGGAGTCGCCGCTGGAAAACCGCAAACGCTGGATTTTCGGCGCGCCGCCGGCGGGCGAAATTACCGTTGACGCCGGTGCGACCCAGGCAATTCTTGAACGCGGCAGTTCCCTGCTGCCTAAAGGGATTAAAACCATCACCGGCAACTTCTCGCGCGGCGAAGTGATCCGCATTCGCAGCCTTGAAGGCCGCGATATCGCCCACGGCGTCAGCCGCTATAACAGCGATGCGCTGCGCCGTATCGCCGGGCAGCACTCGCAGCAGATCGATGCCATTCTGGGCTATGAATATGGCCCGGTCGCCGTCCACCGTGACGACATGATTATCCGTTAAGGAGCTGAAAATGCTGGAACAAATGGGCATTGCTGCCAAAGCGGCCTCGTACAAACTCGCGCAGCTTTCAAGCCGCGAAAAAAACCAGGTGCTGGAAAAGATTGCCGACTATCTTGAAGCGCAGACCGACGCGATCCTGCGGGCTAACGCTGAGGATCTGGCGGAAGCGCGCGCTAACGGTTTGAGCGAGGCGCTGCTCGATCGCCTGGCGCTTAACCCGGCGCGCCTGAGCGGGATTGCTCACGATGTTCGTCAGGTCTGCAACCTGGCGGACCCGGTTGGTCAGGTGATCGACGGCGGCCTGCTGGACAGCGGCCTGCGCATTGAGCGCCGTCGCGTGCCGCTGGGCGTGGTAGGCGTGATTTACGAAGCGCGCCCGAACGTGACCGTCGACGTCGCCTCTCTGTGCCTGAAAACCGGCAACGCGGCGATTCTGCGCGGCGGCAAAGAGACCTGGCGCACCAATGCCGCCACGGTGAAAGTGATTCAGCAGGCGCTGCAGGAGTGCGGCTTACCGGCAGCCACCGTCCAGGCGATTGAGAGTCCGGATCGGGCGCTGGTCGGCGAGATGCTGAAGATGGATAAGTATATCGATATGCTGATCCCGCGCGGCGGCGCAGGTTTGCATAAGCTGTGCCGCGAACAGTCGACGATTCCGGTGATTACCGGCGGGATCGGCGTTTGCCATATTTATATCGACCACTCCGCTGACGTTGCCGAAGCGCTGAAAGTGATCGTTAACGCCAAAGTGCAGCGCCCGAGCGCCTGTAACTCGGTCGAAACGCTGCTGGTACATCAGGATATCGCCGAACGCTTCCTGCCCGCGCTGAGCAAGCAGATGGCAGAAAGCGGCGTCAGACTGCACGCCGATGCGGCCTCCCTGCCCGCGCTGCAAAACGGCCCGGCCAGCGTAGAGTCGGTGAAAGCGGAGCAGTATGACAACGAGTACCTGTCGCTGGATCTGAACGTGAAGGTGGTGGCCGATCAGGATGAAGCGGTAGCGCATATTCGCGAGCACGGCACCCAGCATTCCGACGCCATCCTGACGCGCACCCTGGGCAACGCGAACCGCTTTATCAACGAGGTGGACTCCTCGGCAGTGTACGTCAACGCTTCTACCCGCTTTACCGACGGCGGCCAGTTCGGCCTCGGCGCGGAAGTGGCGGTCAGCACCCAGAAGCTGCACGCGCGCGGCCCGATGGGGCTGGAAGCCCTGACGACCTATAAGTGGATTGGTTTCGGCGACGATACCATTCGTGCTTAATGCGCATTGGGTGATGCAAAAGTAGCCGTTTGATTCACAAGGGCATTGACGCATCACCCACTTAGTTTTAACCTTCTATCCCGTGCTTACGCTCGTCAGCACGTCTTGCAGAGCCGATATAGCTCAGTTGGTAGAGCAGCGCATTCGTAATGCGAAGGTCGTAGGTTCGACTCCTATTATCGGCACCATCTCAAACTTTTCCCAGATCTATCTAAATCAACTCGAAGCCCTTCTACTGCTGTTTCTGGCGCGTATCTTATTTGCTGTTATCAACTGGACTCATCCGAAATCAAGACATAGTTGAGGGCATAAGTGGGGGCATTTTGGGTTGACTGCGATAAACAGCGTAATGGCACGCCTTTACAAATCACAGGGTAGCCTTACGCCTTTCGCTCAAATTATCGAAAGCGCCATTTAACTGCGCCTCTAATTTTGCTTATCTCTCATCCTGGTCATATATCGTTTAATTTTATCGGGCGAGTTCTCTTTAGATAATCAAGGAGCATCAGTCATGATTAATGACGACCAGACCAGGTATGCCTGTAAACAATTGCTATCCGCAGATTGAAAATAAAAAAAGCTGACATCTTTTCGTTTGCGCAGTAAAAAATCTTATACCTTGTGCTTAGCGTTTCAGTACACTGTCTCATTTTGCATCAAATAATTAACGTTTAATATCACCAATATTAAAATTTTTCCATGCAGATATAAACCAGTAAGTGGTATTATTTTTACGGCAGGTTAAAGATTGTAAAAGCGGCCGGTTTATTTTTTTTCATCACAAAAACAAACCCCATAAAAATCAAAGAGTTATTTTTGTCATGTTTCATTTTTGTAGCTGATATTTTTCATTTAAGATCGCATAATAGTCTTTAAGACCGTTTAAACTCATTTAAAATGACAGTTTTCCATTCCTTTTGCAATAATCTTCCCAACAGAAATAACATATATTTTTGTTGTACTGCCTAATGATTTTTAAAATGTGAAACTCCAGGCGTCTGGAGTATGCAACTATGCGAAAGGAACCTATTATGAACATGAAAAATGTCATGAATAAAACTTTACTGGCGTCTTCAGTATTCACAGTCTTATTCAGTTTAAATGCTGTAGCAGCAGATGGCACAATCAACTTTACCGGGAATGTCACCTCGAGCGCTTGTACCACCATTGTAGGTGCTGGTCCTGCGGGCGGCGCCATGAGCAACCCGGCTACGGTTGCGCTGCCAAACGTAACGGATACCACCCTCAATGCTGCCGTTGGTACCTACGCGGGCCACACCCCGTTCTCTATCTCTCTGACCGGCTGCGAGGCGACCGCCGCGTTGCAGAACGTACGCGCTATTTTCACAACCCCATCTCCGGCCTCCGGCGATAACTTTGTGATGGGCAACACTGCCGTCGGTGGCGCGCAAAACGTTGCTGTCGCTATCCTCAGCTCTGGCGGATCTCAGATTGACCTTAACGGCGGCGCGAACGTAGATGCAGGCCAGGCGCTTCCTGTAACTTCAGGTCCGGTGACGCTGAACTATCAGGCAGCTTATAAATCGCTGACCACGGGCGTTACCGCCGGAGCTGTCGCCGGAACAGCAGAATATATCATTTCTTATTTCTGATATTTGCTTCTGTCCGTTAGCGTATTTTGTCTGCCCGGTAATTTTACCGGAGCAGACAATCATTTACATGTCATTGAACGGTCCCTTATTCAGGACTGTTGATTGCCAGCCTCATTTTTACTAGTGAACAGGGATTGTATCCATGGCTATATTACTGTCACTGTCTAATTTTCTACTTCCGGAAAGGGAGGCCGGATTAAAAACAATAACTGCAGCTGTTATTTTATGCAGTCTCTTAGCCGGTAAAAGTTTTGCTGGCTCCGGTTTTGAAGAGTCATATTTGCACCGGGAAAAGAATGGTGCTTCACCGGACGTGTTTATCTATAAAGATGCGCTGACGCCCGGTATTAAAAATACTGAGATAATGGTGAACGAGCAGCTTGCCGGAAAAATAGACGTGGAGTTCGTCAGTACCGACAGCCATGAAACTAAACCCTGCCTGACCGCTACTATGCTAAAGGCGCTGGGAATAAAAACAGATCTCTACGAAGACAATGCGCCGGAGAGTACTGCACCATGCTACGATCTGAAGAAACGGATCCCCTCTTCGGCTTTAAGTTATAAGGACAGTCAGCAAAGATTATTTATTACGGTTCCCCAGGAGGCGGTGGACAAAAAATATTTCACCATGATTTTGCCTGAGGAATGGGATCATGGTGTACCCAGCCTGCGCACCAGCTATAACGGTTACTACTATACTTCGAGAATCAAAACCGGACGCAGCTCAGGTGACCAGGGTACATCCGCAACCGATACATCGCGCAGCGCCTACGTCAATCTCAACAGCGTGGGTTCGCTGGGCGCATGGCGCCTGTACAGTATTGACTCTTTTTATAAAAGCGACCAGCGGGGCTGGGAGTCTGACCATGACCGCAGCTATCTCTCCCGGGATTTTGCCGCGCTGCGCAGTCAGCTACAGGTTGGCGAAATTTATACCTGGACGTCAGGTTATATGGCCGGGACGGTACCGCTGAGCGGCGTCTCGCTGGCAACCAGCGAGAAGATGTCGCTGGATAACCAGTTTCGCTTTGCTCCGGTTATTCGTGGCGTGGCGCGAACCAACGCGCGTCTGACCGTTCGCCAGCGGGGACGGGTGATATACAGCACCACCCTGACGCCGGGGCCCTTTGCGATTGAAGATCTCTATAGCGCTCAGGTGGGGGCCGATCTTGAAGCGACGGTGGAAGAGTCTGATGGACAGCGGCAGGTGTTCCGGGTGCCCTACACCGCCCTGCCGAATATGATCCGCCCCGGCGCAGTACGCTACAGCGTCGCGGCCGGGCAATACCGCAGCCAGGGCAGCGATGTGAAGGAGCCCGTAGTGATATCCGGCGCGCTGGAGCGCGGCTTTGAACACTTCACGTTTGGCAGCTCGCTGCTGGCGTCAGCGCACTACCAGACTCTGTCGGCCGGCGTCTCATGGAATGCCGGGAATATCGGAGCGTTCTCCGCTGAAGTTGCCCACGCCCGCTACCGGAACCCTGAAGATGAGAATAACACCCGTGACGGCTCAGCCGTGCGCATTCAGTACGCGCGCCATTTTGAGACATCGGATACCTCGCTGCAGATCATGGGCTATCAGTACCGCTCGGAAGATTTTCTCGAGTTCCAGGAATTCCTGATGCGTGATAGCCGACGCGCGCGTCCTGAGGATGACGACGTATACGACCTCTATGAACGACGCAAGCGTAACCGGCTGGAGATGACCATCAATCAGAATGTGTCGGATATCGGCAGCCTCTACATGACGGTCAGTCAGGACCGCTATTACGGCACCAGCCAGAAAAGCACCTCCGTTACCGGAGGGATAGGTACCAGCATTGGCAGCAGCACGATCTCGCTGTCGCTGACGGACTCCCGGGATGACGAACATTCAGACCGGCAGGTCAGTCTGTCGGTCAGCATTCCCCTTAGCTCGGGAAGCGAAAGAAGCCGGAACTACGGCTCGCTGAACTATGGTCTGGTGCGCAACAGGGACAATCAGTACAGCCAGTCGCTGGGTTACTCAGGCAGCGCGCTGGACAACACGGTCACCTATTCGGCAAACGTACTCCGCGATGTGCAGGGGAAATATAGCCAGTCCGGCAGCCTGGGCTACAACGGCAGCATGGCCAGTATCAGCGGCGGTCTGAGCCACAGCAACAGCTACAACCAGATTTCGGCCGGGATGAGCGGCGGCGTGACGCTGTACGGCGGCGGCGTAGTGCTGTCTCCGGTGCTGGGCGATACGGTGGCAATAGTGGACACCTCAGGTGCTCAGGGTATTGGCGTCTCGGGGACGGGGAATGCGAAGACCGACCTCTTTGGTCACGCCATGGTGACCTGGCTGACGCCGTACCGGTACAACGAGATAAACCTGGATCACTCGGGCGTGGATAACGTGGAACTGAAGGAGACCACGCGCAAAGTGGTGCCGAGCGAAGGCGCAGCGGTTCTGCTGAAATTTGCCTCACGGGTCGGACGGCGCGCGATGGTGGAACTACGCGGCTCCGGAAATATTCCTTTAGGGGCGATGGTGTACGCCGACGAAGAAAACGGGGCATCGCGTGAAGAAGTCGGCATTGTCGGCAACCGCGGAGTGACCTACCTGAGCGGTCTCGATGCGCGCAACGACGCGCACCTGCGGGCCGTCTGGGGAGAGGATCCAGGCTCACAGTGCCGATTTACGCTACCCGCGGCCACGCCTGAGCAGCTGAAGCCGGACAACTGGCACAAGAAGATTATCGTGAACTGCCGTTAGCGGCAGTCGTAGTTAAACGAAATAAACAGGACAGAAAAATGACATTCAAACAGATATGCGCAGGCCTCCTTGCGGCCGGATTGTTCTCTTTTATGGCGGATGCCGCCGTTCGGCCCCAACTGACAAGAGTGGTGGCCTACGCGGAAGATAAAGAAACAACGGTTGGGGTGATCAATGACAGCGATACCACCTACATGCTGCAGTCGTGGCTGGAAGATTTACAGGGCCGGGATAGCGGCATACCGCTGGTGCTGACGCCGCCGGTGATGAAGATGGAGGGTAAGAGTGAGGGTAAACTCCGTCTGGTGGTCATGCGGGGAGAAATCCCTCAGGACAGAGAGTCGGTGTACTGGCTATCGCTGCAGGAGATCCCGCCGAAGGCAAAAGACACGGCTAACCGACTGGTGGTAGCGGTAAGAAGTCGGATAAAAGTATTTGTGCGCCCGGCGGGGCTGACGTCGGAAGGGGCAAGAGCGTCGGCCGGCGCGCTGCGCTGGAGCCTGCAGCGTGAAGGTAGCCAGACGTGGCTGGTAGCCACCAACCCCACGCCGTATTACATCAGCTTCGGGCGCCTGACGGCGGGCTGCGAAAGCTGCAAAAAAGTGACGCCGGAAAACAAAAACACCATGGTGCCGCCAAAGGGGAGCCAGCGTTACAGCCTGCCGTCGCAGGCGGGAGCATCCCCGGTCGCGGTGACATGGAGCGCGATGAATGACTGGGGCGGCGCCGGTGAAGAGCACAGCCAGGAGGTCAGGCCGTGAGCAGAATATGGCGAGTGGCTCTGTTACTGTCGGCGGGGCTGATCGGAATGCCGGCAATGGCGGTGACATTCACATACAACTATACCTGGGCCACAGGAGACCATGCGGGGCAACCAGCGGGCTCCTGCGGCTATACCGTGCCGGATATCCGTCCGTTTCAGATACCGCGGACGCTGGTGGTGGATAGTGCCGTGCCTGTCGGAACGGTCCTGTATTCATGGGACTTTAACAGTTTTTTACCAGGATTCCGGATTCAGTGTACGGGTAGCGGTATTGATAACAGTACTAACTACACAAATGTGAATAACGGAAGTATTAGCGGGAATCTTATTGTTGCAGATTTCCGTTTCACGGGCATGACCGCTAGTCCATTGCTCAGCAGCACCAACCCGGTATATGCCACCACGCTGTCGGGGATCGGGATCCGTCTGTCCGTCAAAGCGGATACGGATTCAGCAGTGGATGGCGCTGGCAATGACTACAGTTATGTGGCCCTGCAAAGGGTTAACGGTCAGATACAAGTTTATCCGGCTCCACGAGATGTCGTCTATGTGTGGGGAGGTTCTGGTTTACCCCAGGCGTATCTTTATACAAGGATCTACGCAACCGGCCCCAGCGCTTATCGGTACTCAATTAAGACTATTGCACAGGGAATTTCTGTTAAAGCGGATCTGATAAAAACGGCAGATACTGTCCAGTATGGTAGCCTGGGAGTGGGCGGTTCCCCTTCAATGTACTGGAACACAACAGCCGTACTGCAACCAGCACTGCCAACCGATTTTCTGGCGGGTAATGCTGTCACGGTGGTATCGCCATCGTGCAGACTTCGCACCACCGATTACAGCATCAGCATGGGAACCTGGGCGGCAGACACGGTAAACCATATGGGCAGTCCGGCCACTGGTGCCGCTGTTCCTGTCGGCCTGAATCTGGAGTGCTCTGGCAAGGTGGCGGACGTTCAGTTCCGGTTTGAAGATACCGGCAGTTCACCCTCTTCACTGGCAGAAAAAAACATCACCCTCTATGACGGCGGGGGGAACAAGGTTAACGGACTTGAAATTCAGATGAAGTACAACGGCGAGCGGATTAACGTCGACGGCGTCACCCAGACCAGTACGGGGAGCCATGGTCAGGTGCGTACTGAAGCAGAATCTGTACCGCTTTATACCTCCACAAGTCAGGCCATGTTTACCGCCAATTATATCCAGAACGGATCTATTACCGTCGGAGGAAATAACTATACCGGCCCGGTCTCCGGGAAGGTCAATATCTGGGTAACGTACAACTAAAAGGGAATCACCGGTCTTACCGTGCTGATAAACCATTATCAACCGTTGCAGGAATATACAAAATTTTTAACCCTCAAGAAATTATTAAGAGAGTAAAGGATGAAAAAGTATATTGCAGTGCTTATTATTCCGTTTGGTATGTTACTGAATACCGCAGTCGCCAGTGACAAAATGACGGAAATGGCGGCGAAGCGTTGTGCGCCTGAGCCAGTCGTATTTTATGGCCAGTTCTCGGACCACCGCAAAGAAATCCTGGTCTGTAAACGTGATACGGGCGTATCTTATTATGCAGGGAAACTCAATGACTCTGCTTCAATGAATGAGGCAATAGGCCCACGGAGATTGAAAGTGATGTTTGATTCCGGCGACATGAAAGAAGCATTGCTGATCAACGCAGGCCCTGAAATTTATGCTATTTCTAGCCGGGGGGATGGCAGCGATTTATTCATGCGCATGAAGAATAATAAATCCAAACCGGAAGTGCTGGAAAGTGAAATTCTGGACAAGACAACCGTTATTAATAACTTGCGCCAGCACTTTATGAAGTAATCGTGAAGTAATGTAGTGCTGGTTTATTACGGCCAATCTGAGAAGTAATCAGGCATCCAACGATATGGCTGAATATGGGTTTTAAATTACTTAATCTGTGAAAAGGAGTTTTAACGATGAATATCAAAACGCTGCTCGCCCCGCTTTTATTCTGCTCGGTATTAGCCCTTTCTGCATGTGACAGTAGTAATACAGCAGAGGAAACAGCGGCGAAAGGAACCAGCATACTCAACGGTCAGGCTACAATGGTCCTTCCGGAAAAATTTGTCAGAATGCCGCAGGAGATGCTGGAGACAAAATATCCTGCCGCACAACGACCAAAAGAAGCCTGGTATGTGGAAAGTGAGAATGGCAAGGTGTCCATTGCCTTCAGCGTCACGGAAAATGCCATAAGTGAAGCGCAGCTCCCGCAGTTTGCCGACATGATGAAAAACCAGATGAAGGCATTTTCACCGTCATTATCCGAAGTAACCGTGAATGGCAAAAAAATGAGTCGCCTGGAAATCACCACCCCAGCTGCGGATGGCAAGATTTTTAACGTGATGCAGTTCTCTTCTCTGGACGGCAAGTTATTGATCTCTACTTTCAACGCCACAGAGGATTTAAAAGATCAATATTCACAAGCTGGTATGGACGCACTGTCAACGCTGAACTACTGAGTCAAAACGCAGGCCACGGGCTGGCTTCTGCTCTTCCTATATCGCAGGGAAAAAGAGTCGTCAGGAAGTCGTTTTCGATATTCCTTCGGCCTGCGGAAAAACCTGCCGCAGGTCGGGCCAGGTAAACGATGATACGGCCCATATCCGTTTCTCATCCCAACATGAAGGACTATTAGGATTCACTGAATGCCATAAGCCAGCCCCGCGGCGAAGAGCATTGACAGCAGCACCGATGCCAGGCCGGGCAGCAGAAAAGGATGATCGATAATATGTCGGCCCAGTCTGGTGGAGCCGGTATCATCCAGCTCTAC
The DNA here is from genome assembly GCF_051835185.1 of Klebsiella sp. K5-306. Lineage (NCBI taxonomy): Bacteria > Pseudomonadati > Pseudomonadota > Gammaproteobacteria > Enterobacterales > Enterobacteriaceae > Klebsiella > Klebsiella sp. K5-306. Next base: position 84,934 of record NZ_JAIFJY010000013.1, on the reverse strand, counting down.
CGCCGCCAACAGCGTCGGATAGTTTGGCAAAATAAAAAGAGAAGCCGTGGCCGGGAAGCAGGCCACCAAAATAGCCGGGGCTACGCCCATGCTCAGCGCGGCGGGAAATAAAATTTTTGTGGAGGCCGCCTGAGAATACAAGAAGCATGAGGCCGCCATAATAATGATGGCCAACATAATGGGCGAATCCAACAAGTGTGACGAGACCGCGCTTTGCAACCACTGTTGATTGCTATCCATAAAAGTTGAACCCAGCCAGGCGACGCCGAGGATACAGATGCAGGAGGTCATGCCGGTTTTAAACACCGATCCGGACGGGACCTTGTGTACGTTAACCCGGCAGCACACCACAATCAGCAGCGCAACGCCCAGCATCACCCCTACCCGCGCCTGTCCGCTACTCATGGCCGGATGGACAATCAGCCCTAATTTTGGACTGGTGACAATCGCATAAACCAGCACCACAACCAGTCCGACGATAAAAATCAGCACCGAACGTCCGGCACAGGGCGGGATCGCCCGCTCAGTCCTTGCTTTAATCGGAACCGGATTGTCATCGAGCCGATCCTGATGGCGGATCCTGTCCCAGCACAGGTAAAAAACGGAGGTGACCAGCAGCGCCAGAAAGGTGGAGGGTATGGATACCGCAATGAGCTCAATATAGCCCCAGCCGGAATGGCCCTTTTCCAGAATCCCCGAGAAGAAAATCACCGCCGCAGAAATGGGCGACGCCACAATGCCCAGCAAAGAGGCGCTGACGGAAAGAGCAAGCGCCCGGGTAGGTTTTATATTGTTCTCTTTCGCCACGCCGACAATAACCGGCATACAGGCAAAGGAGACCTGACCGGTGCTAGCCATCATGGTCAATAGCCAGGTGGAAAGCGGCGCGGTGATGACTAACAATCGCGGATAGCGGCGCAGCAGACGCTCGGTGAGGTCAACAAGATATTCAATACCGCCCGCCTCCTGCATGGCGGCAATCGCCACGATCACCACCATGATAAATACGATAACCAGCATCGGCATATCACCCGGCGTGGCGCCGAGCGCACTGAGCACAATTACGCCGGCACCGCCGGCAAACCCCACGCCGATCCCCCCGACCCGCATGCCGATGTACAGAAACAGCAGCACCACCAGAAACTGAACCAATATCATATATTGCCTCCACGGCTCCCAATCCGGCATTACCCCTTCGCAAGAAGACATGGCCGCCGGACAAACGCGCGCTCACCATACCTTTGGATGTCACCTGCCGGTGAAAGACAATTTATCGCGCTACAGCGGCATCGCTGCGTACGGTATTCATCAGGCATCCGATCTGCTCAATCTCGACTTCCACCCTGTCCCCGGGCTGCATAAAGAGTGGCGGGGTACGTTTTTTTCCGATACCTCCGGGCGTACCGGTCAGAATGACATCTCCCGGAGAGAGCGCGCTGAAGGTGCTGATATACGCAATGAGTTCGGCAATTGAATACAACATGCTGCCCGTATTATCCTGCTGCACCGTCTGGCCATTGAGCCGGGTGGTAATATTCAGATTTTGCGGGTCGGGGATATCATCCGCCGTCACCAGCCAGGGGCCGAAGCCGCCCGTCGCAGGCCAGTTTTTCCCGCCGGTAAAGCAGGCATGCTGCCAGTCGCGCATCGAGCCATCCATATAGCAGCTGTAGCCAGCCACATAATGCAGCGCCTCCTGCTGAGGAATATTGCGCCCCCCACGGCCAATCACCAGCGCCATTTCGCCTTCATAGTCAAACTCATTGCTGCACTCCGGCTTGAGGAGCGGTGTCAGATGGCCGGTCTGTGAATCCGCAAAGCGGATAAACAACACGGGATTAGAGGACTTCTCGTTACCGGCAGCGTTTTTATCGCGATAATTCACGCCAGCGCAGATGATTTTTTTCGGTTCAGTAATGACCGGCAGAAAAGCGATCTCGTCGAAAGAGTAGTTCGCTTGTTTCGCAGACGGCGGCAGAGTATCAACAAGATGAAGATGCGGTATAAATTCCAGCAGGCTGCCATATTGAGGAAACTGCGCCTGTAGATCAATGACGCCGTCAGCGGTCGCCAGGCCATATTTGTTTTTATCATTAACGCGAAAGCTTAATAGTTTCATAAATCACCCAGGAATATACAGAGGTGAAAGCCCCGGCATTATGATGAAGAGCAGCAAAAGATAGCGGGGCGAAGTAACCGATGATCCGCAATACAGTAAGCGATATTTCTGTATTGCGGATTAACAACAGACTCAGAACAAATTAACCGACGCGGCCCAGCTCAGCGGCGCGCATGGCGTCGTGGATCTCTTTTTCAGCGCCATTTTCCAGCGGCAGCAGCGGAGAGCGAACGGTGGCATGTTCAAGGATCCCGCGCGCAACCAGAGCATGTTTAAGGGCCACGGTCCCTTCCATGTGAGAACCGCGGTGGTAGACGCTTTTGGTCACCGGCAGCAGTCGATCGTGCAGCTGACGCGCTTTAACGTAATCGCCCGCTTTACCCGCTTTGATCATCTCAATTAACGGTTCAGGCGCGATATTGCCGTAGCCGACGAGGAAGCCATCCACATCAAAGGCGGTATGCAGCAGATATTCATCGTGGCAGCTTAAGATTTGCAGATCCGGACGCTCGCGGCGAATAACCGGAATTTCAGTATCCCAGCGGCGCATATTACGCACGCCATTCTTCATGGCAAATACGCCCGGCTGCGCGGAGATATCCAGCAGCGTTTTCAGGTTGTAGGTGGCTTTAGTGACATCCGGATACTGGAAAAGAATCAGCGGCAGGCCACTTTCCTCATACACCACGCGGTAGCGATCCTGAGGCGCGCCGTCCTGATAGCCAAAGCGCAGCCAGCCGTGTGAAGGATAGAGCAAACCTGCGGATGCGCCGGCGGCAACGGCGCGCTTCGCCTCCAGCGCGGCCACTTCCGTCCCTTCCCCGGTGATACCGGCAATAATGGGAAGCTTATCATCCACGGACTTCACAAATGCGCGGATCACATTCGCCTGCTCTTCCTGGGTCAGAAAAGTCCCTTCTCCCGCGTGTCCAAGCACCACCAGACCTTTCACACCGTCGATGCTGCCCAGCCAGCTACCGAGGCGCTGAATGGCATCATAGTCTACGCGTCCATCGCGAGTGAATGGTGTAACCGGAGCCGGAGTCAAACCTCTCAGATCGATGTTAATCATAAATATCCCCTTGATGAATAAGCATTTGTTTACGGTTAATCGATTATTTGAAACGCAAGTGAAATCGTTTCTGCAATCGTTTTCACGCCATTGACATTGAACCTGAAAAATAAAACCGTCAACGCCATGTTGGTTAAAAATGCAACGCAGATCACAAACTAAACAGCGATCCGCATCCGGGATGAGATCCGTTTTACAAAAATCAACCCTCCCCGCTTTCTCCAGGAAAGCCGGGGAGGATCTCAGGCGGATTATTTACGTGGAGACGAGGTAGACTTACGTGGAATAAGGGAGGGCGTGGTAACCCGCATATTATTATTTATCTCTGGATTCAATAACATATCAACCGCATTGCTGGCAATATGCTCCAGCGGCGTCCTGACCGAGGTCAGCGCCACGGGGAGTCTGCTCACCAGGGGAATGTCATTGTAGCCCACCAGGGAGAGATCTTCGCCAATCACCAGCCCCTGCTGGTGCGCGGCCGCGAGGACGCCAATCGCCAGCTCATCATTAACGGCAAACAGCGCGCTCGGGCGATGAGGCTGGCTGAGGATCTTCATTCCCTGCTGCTCCCCCGAGGCGATATTAAAATCAGAGTGACAGCACCATTCCGCTTCGATCCTGAGCCCGGCTTCCTGCATTGCCCGCTCAAAACCCTTACGCCGGTTGCGCGCGTTGGAGGCAAAATCAGGGCCGCCAATCAGGCCAATATCCCGGTGGCCTAAATCAATCAGGTGTCGGGTAGCCAGATAGCCGCCAAGCTCATCGTCCCCGACCGAAGAGGGGCTAAAGCCATCGGTGCGCAGCGCCAGTACGTGAGGAACATCCCGTTCACGCAGGGTTTGCGGCAAAGGATCGTCCAGCCGGCAGGTGGACATGATCAGCCCATCGACGCGGCGATCCAGCAGCGATTCAACGGCGTTTTTCTCCTGCTCCTTGCTATCTCCGCAGGTCGCGACAATAGCAAAGTAGCCTCGCCGGGCCGCCGCCCTGGCTATCTCTTCAAAAAGCATCGCCGTGACGGCATCGGTCAGTCTCGGAACCAGGACGCCAAGCGTTCCGGTATCGCCACGCCGCAGGCTGGAAGCAACATAGTCCCGACGGTAGCCAAGCTCGCGCGCCACCTGGCGAATTTTATCTGCCGAGGCGCTGCGCGAGGTGGGTAACCTTTCATCGAGTACGCGCGAAACGGTCGAGACGCTCACGCCCGCAGCGCGAGCAACATCCCGCATTGTCGCCAGCTTTTTTTCCGGCAAATCGTTCAGTTCACTTTCTTGATCCATCTGCTGCTCCAACTCATCAAAGCGGGTAAATATCCGTGTTGCCCGTTCAAGGGATACCATCATGCAAACCGAGAGATTAAAGGATCTTACGTCAAACCTCGCCCGGACAAAAGGAATGGTGCTTCACTTTGCCAGGGGCCGCTCCCCCGGTGGTTAATTCACTCAGCTTGTTCACTTTACTCGACGTTCGCCGCCTGGCCTTTTTACGCGTAAGTTTTTTCAGATTGTGAACTGTTCGACATTTATACAACTGGCGCAATTGACTTAGCGACAAATCCAGCAAAGGATTAGCTGCAAGTGAAATCGATTGCAGTAACGTTATCACAAACCAATTCAGACAGCATTATATGCAGCACGTCTATGAATAAGGGTTCGTTGCCCTGTGGTTATTCAGAACCTTACGTGTATGCCCCAGACAACGTTTAACAGGGTAATACTATGTCAACTCAGGCCATTGCTTCAGATTACGCCGTTGCCAGCGGAACGGCGTCCACGCCAGATGCGCTGCTGGCAAGGCTGGAACGCCTCCCCATCACCCGACGGCTGAAAGCGATCCGCGTTATCGTCGGCTTATCGACGTTTTTTGATGCTTATACCATTATTGCAATCGCATTTGCTCTCCCCCAGCTTACTCAGGAATGGGGTCTTACGCCGACATTTGTCGGTCTTATTATTGCGGCCAGCTATGTGGGACAGCTGTGCGGCGCACTTTTTTTTGGCTCACTGGCGGAAAAAATAGGCCGTATCGGCGTTTTACGTATCACCATTATCATGTTCGTGCTGATGGATGCCGCCTGCCTTTTTGCCTGGAACGGCTGGTCAATTCTTATCATTCGCTTTTTACAGGGCGTGGGCATCGGCGCCGAGGTTCCCGTGGCCAGCGCCTATATCAATGAATTTGTCGGCGCCAAAAAGCGCGGGCGTTTCTTTTTGTTGTATGAGGTAATTTTCCCCATCGGCATGATGTTTGCCGGGTTGGTGGGGTATTTTCTGGTGCCCATCTATGGATGGAAAGTCATGTTTTTAATCGGTCTGGTGCCTTCTGCGCTGACCGTTCCCCTGCGCTGGCTGATGCCGGAATCACCGCGCTGGTTGACCGCAAAAGGCCGACTGAAAGAAGCGGAGAACGTCGTATCAACGCTGGAATCTGAGGTTATCAGGCGCGGGATGTCATTGCCCGAACCGGAAATAAAAGCCCCGACGGTGCACAAAGCGGCTCCGGAAGGAGTAAAAGCCCTCTTCGGCGGTATCTACAAATCCCGAACCTTTATGCTGTGGGGGCTGTGGCTGACCGTATATAGCGTCAACAATGGGATGATCACCTGGTTCCCTACCCTGTACAAAACCTGGTTTAACCTCTCCCTCGACACCAGCCTGGCCTACGGCTGGATCACCTCCTCCTGCGGCGTCGTGGCTTCGGTGATCTGCGCCTTGATGATCGACCGTGTTGGCCGCAAGCGCTGGTACACATGGGCCTTTCTCCTGGCCGTCGTTCCGCTGATTGCGCTTTCTGTTCTGGGGGCAAAATCCGCCGTTGAAATTCTGATTCTGGGCAGCCTCACCTACGCCATTCTGCAAACCATCGCCTTTTCGCTTTATCTGTACGCGGCTGAGCTTTATCCCACCCGACTGCGCGCTATCGGCACCGCCTATTCCAGCGCATGGCTCCGGGCGGGGTCTTCCATAGGCCCACTGATGGTCGGTTTTATCGTCAGCGGCTTCGGGATCCGCTTTGTGTTTATCACTTTCGCGGTCATTGCGCTGATTGGCGGTTTAATTACCTGGCTTTTTGCCATTGAAACCAAAGGGAAATCGTTAGAAGAGCTGTCGCCATAGACGATCGGTGGCTCCGGGAAGCACGGAGCCGCTTCTGACAGAAGGTCGGCGTAGTCGGCTGATTCAGCTGCGCCTGACCCGGGATCATTCATAGACCTGGCTCATCAACGGGCGGTGAAAAACATGAATAAACTCATCCACAGCGGCACGATGCTGCTGGCTTTACTACATCCTTTTCTGGCGCTGGCCAACGAGACGCTTTTTTCTCCCACGGCAAAAAATATGACCGGAGAGTGGGGAGGCGTGCGTACGGATCTGCGCCGTCATGGTTATGATTTTACGCTGGAATATAGCGCAATGACGGCCACAAATATGTCCGGCGGTTACGATCGCGATAAAACTCTGCGCTATAGCGACCAGTATATTCTCGGCATAGATATGGACCTGGAAAAGGTTTTTGGTATTCAGGACGGTGAATTTAAAGCCTCGGTGAATAATCGTAACGGGCGAGACCTGACTCAGGATCGCCTGCAGGATCCGCGTGCGCCGGTAATAGGCTCCGGCGTTCAGAGCAACTACGGTCGGGGGCAAACATGGCACGCGACGCAGTTTTGGTTCAAAAAAACCGGGTGGGATAAAAAGCTGGATCTCAAGGTGGGCCTGATGCCGCCGGGAGAGGATTTTGATAACAACGGCTGCTTTTTTCAAAACCTGTCGCTGTGCGGCTCTTTAGCCGGCCACGGCAGCGGCGTCTGGTATAACACCCCCATAGGCCAGTGGGGCGGCCGTATTAAATACAGCCCTGCCCCGGCGCTTTACGTCCAGGCCGGCGCGTTTCAGTACAACCCTGCCTACGCCACCCGCCACGGAAGCTTCCAGCTGGATGGTACCGGGCATCTGGGGTACATGTACCTTTTTGAACTGGGATATCGACCTACTCTCGGCGCGGCAAAACTCCCCGGAAGCTGGAAACTCGGCGGATGGTATAACACGGCGGACGCCAATGATGTGCTGGATGACGACAATGGCGATCCCTATGTCCTCACGCAGCAGGCCGCCCGGCGACACGGAGGGCGTTACGGAGGTTATCTCTATATTGGCCAGCAGATAACCCCCTCGAGCAGCCAGCGCCAAAATGGCCTGAGCCTTTTCGGCCATCTGGCAATAAATGATAAAAAGACGGCGACCATGGATTATCAGATCCAGGCGGGGGCTATTTATAAAGGCCCTTTCGCCAGCCGTCCGCAGGACTTTATCAGCTTCGGCGTCAGTAAAATGCACGCCAACGACAGGGTCGCCCGTCGGGCGCAGCTCCTGAACCAGATGCGGGGGATAGATGATTATGATAACCCCCTGTATGTCCCGGTTCGCAGAGCCGAGTATGCCGCAGAGCTGCATTATAGCTTTCGCGCGACGCCATGGCTGAGCGTCCGCCCTAACCTGCAGCTGCTCGTTCATCCGGGAGGAAGCGAAGAGATTAAAAACGCCTGGGTGCTCGGCAATCAGGTAACCATCAAATTCTGATAAAACGGACCGCTACCGTCAGGTCTAATCAGAATGAGCGACGATGGTGAACATCCAAAATATGGGCTTACTTTATCAAGTTTAAGCGCCAGGTATTGGGTCCCGGTCCGACGGGATGGCCAAATAAATACGGAGTGAGATGAGAAATCATCGCACTCCTTTTTCTCTGGATGCAAATTGAGCCAGACGATCAGATTTCTACTGAATATCGAAGGACGAAGTTAAACGTCTTCCTGACTTTTTAAATCTCATAGGATAGCAGCGAGAAATTAGGTTGTTTTACGAATCAGAATAATTTTCCCACATAATCAAGTGGATATCTTACAAAGCATGGAAGGATAGATCAGGCAAAGGCTTCTCGCGCGGCGCTGCGCATCGACTGCTTGTCAGGTGCTGCCGTCGACCCGTGCATATCTATAGCAGGCCAGCTCAACTAAACAGTGACTAAACAGCGAAAGCCTCGTTTCCATTTTGTAACACGCCCCAAAAAATTAGCGATACCCGCCACAAAATTCACATATCACTCCCAATGATAAAGCAAGCATCTTGCATTTGCAGAATGAGTCAGATAGCGTCTGTAACGTTACACTAAAACGTTACAGAAAAAGAAAACAACCATTTTTCGTTAACCCTACTGGCTGACTCAGCCATGCCAGAGAACCTTATCGCGACCCCTACACTGTGAGAAGGATTATCATGATGAAAACAAAACCGTTTCGTTCCGCCAGGCGCTTTCTGGCACTCGCTTGCCTCGGTACCGCGCTCATAGCAGGTAGTGTACTGACCGCTTCAGCACAGGCCGCCATCAATTTTCGTGTGTACTCTTCTTTGCCGGCTGATGATTCCTCCGCCCACTATATTTGGTTCAATCGTTTCCAGGAAAATATCAATAAAAACGAGAAGTTAAAAGGCCAGATCAAGCTCAATTACTTCGCAAACGCGATGCTCGGAAAAGAGGCTGATGCTACTCAGCAGGTGCGTATCGGCGCCATTAACATGATGATTTCAGGCACTTCAATCTGGGCGACGCTGGTACCCGAAATTGGCGTACTGGATTTGGGGTATCTGTTCAAAGATTACGATCAGGTGGGAAAAGCGCTGGATGGCAAAGTCGGCGAAAAGCTTTCCAGCCTGATGATGGATAAAGCAAACGTTATGGTACTGGGCTATGGCTATAACCTCGGCGCACGTAACGTGTATACCAAAAAGACGATTGAAAAACCGGCGGATTTAAAAAATCTGAAAATCCGCGTGCTGCCGGTTCCCAACTTTATCGCCACGCTAAATCACATGGGTGCCGTTGCCATTCCTATGCCGGGCGGGGAAGTCTATTCCAGCCTGCAAATGGGCGTTATCGACGGAGTGGAACACGATGCCCCAACCATCTACGCCAGCAAATACTATGAAATTATCAAAAACGGTACGCTGACTCGCCACAGCTATAACCCGCTGATGATTGCCATGAACAAGAAAAGCTTCGAGCAAATTCCGCAACCCTTACGCGCAGACGTACTGGCCGCGGCAAAAGAAGCCACCGAGTACGAACGTCAGCAGGCCAGTCAAAAAGAGCTTGAGGCAATTAAAAACCTCGAGGCTAAAGGAGTGACCTTTCGGGAAACCGATCGCGCTTACTTTGCGCAGGCCGTACAGCCCGTGTGGAAAACCTTCCTTGATAAATATCCTGATTTAAAACCGATGATGGATGAGTTCAGCGCTACGGCGTCGAGCGCTAAACCCTAAGCCGGAGAGCGTCGGCCCACGCGGTTCAACCAGGCTGACGATAAAGCTATAAACCCTGTGAGGAGTTCATCATGGCTGATATCTCTATGAAAAAAAAGGATGAAAATACTTTGTTGACGCTGTTGGGGCAGCTAAGCAAATGCTTAACCTGCTTCACCTCCTGGGCCGGAGCGCTGGTGTTATTTATCAACGTCCTGGTGGTATTTGCTTCCGTTATCTGGCGTTACGCGCTGCATTCGCCCATTCATTGGGCAGAAGAGGTGGCGCGCGCGCTGATGATAGCGCTGGTCTTTTTTGGTGTCGCTACCTCAACGGGCAGAGGAGGACATATTGGCGTCGATCTTTTCCTGCGCTTTCTACCTGATGCCATTAGACCGTATGTCGTGCATGCCAGTCGCTGGATCCTGTTCCTGGTCTCCGTCGGCCTGGTCATCTCCAGCTACGATCTCGTCCAGGCTGCGCGGCTACAAACCACCGAAACGGGCCTACCGCAAACCATCTATGTGATCCCGGTCCTGATCGGCTCCGTGGTGATGATGGTGGCTGCGCTGGAACATGCCCTACGCGAACGAGCAAAGATCGTTCTGCTCAGCGGTGCGGGGATCCTGGCGCTAGCGGCACTGGGTTATCTGAAACTCTCGCTGATGGCCGATCCGGCCAGCGCGGCTGCCGGACTCATGCTGATTTGCTTTGTCATGGGCATCCTCGCCGGCGTGCCCATTGCCTTCACGCTCGGCATGTCGGCAATGGTATTTTTTATCTGCGACCCTTCCCTGCCGTTTGTTTTCTTTTCTCAACAGGTCGCGGCTGGGGTTGATCACTTTGTCCTGCTGGCAATTCCCTTCTTCTTACTTGCCGGTGCGGCGATGGAAATCAACGGCATGTCAACGCGTCTGGTGGAGCTTATTGTGCGTGGCATGGGACGATTTCGCGGCGGCCTGAATATGACAACCGTACTGTCGATGGCCTTCTTTTCCGGCATCTCGGGTTCAAAGCTGGCGGATGTGGCGGCAGTAGGCGGCGTGTTAATGCCTGCGGTGCGCCGGGCGAAACAAGACGGCGAAGAGGCCGCCGGGGTCTTTGCCGCATCTGCGGTAATGGCAGAAACCATTCCACCCTGCGTGAACCTGATTGTGATGGGGTTCGTCGCCAATATCTCTATCGGCGCGCTGTTTATCGCCGGTCTGGTGCCGGCAGCCTGCCTGTTGGTGCTGTTAATGGTGGCCGCCAACCGCTTCGGCGGGAAAATCAACGTCAGCGAAGCGTACCCGGAATTGCGCCCGCGAACCCAGCTTTATCTTGGCGCCGCCGTCGGTCTGGTTATGATCTTCATGATTGGCCGTGGAGTGATGATGGGGATTGCCACATCAACGGAAATTTCAGCTTTTGCCGTCATCTACGCCATTGTGGTGGGCCGACTGGCGTTTCGTGAGCTGACGCTGAAAGCGACGATAAAAATGTTCGTGGATATTGCGGCGATGTCGGGTGTTTTGCTGTTCATCGTGGCCTGCGCGACCAGCTTGTCCTATGCCCTGACGATACAAATGATCCCCCAGCAGATCGCTGAACTGCTGGTCGGAATTGGTATGGAGCAAGGTGCCTGGCTGTTCCTGATATTAACCATCGTGATTTTGATAATCTTTGGCGCGGTTCTCGAAGGCGCGCCTGCGCTGATTATTTTCGCTCCTATCCTGGTGCCTATTGCCATTCAGCTTGGCTTTAATCCCTTGCACTTTGGCATCGTGATGATCATGGCGATGGGTTTTGGCCTGTTTTCCCCCCCGATCGGTCTGGGATTATATACCACCTGCGCTATTTGCGGCGTAGAGATGAAGCACGTGATTAAACCCATGGCGAAATATCTGGCGGTGGTTTTTGTCGGCATCATTATTGTCGCCATGGCTCCCCCTTTAACCACCTGGTTGCCAGGACTCGCCGGCTATTAGTTATTAAACCCTGCTATTTGCCTCGTTCAGCTGGCAGGGATAACCACGCGAAGAAAACGCTAACACTGTGCCAGATAATAAGCTGGCGCCGTCTCACACTGAATAACAGGAGTATACGATGGGATTATTAACGGGTAAAAAAGCGTTTATTACCGGCGCAGAACAAGGTATTGGTAAAGAAAGCGCGAAAAAACTGATCGAGGCCGGATGTGATATTTATATACATTATTTCAGCGGCGAGGAAGGCCCCAGGGAATTAATTGCATTTGCCGAACAGCGGGGAGCTCGCGCGGCCTGCGGTTTCGCTGATTTAACCAATGAGGACGATGCCGCACGCTGCGTGGCGGAGGCGGCAGAATTTTTGGGCGGCATTGATATTCTGGTCAATAACGTCGGCGGTATTATTGCCCGCAAATGGCTGGGAGAGATTGACCCGCATTTCTGGCGCACGGTCATCGACGTCAATATGACCACGATGATGAACGTCACCCAACAGGCGCTCCCCTGGCTGAAAGCGGCCTCCGAAGGCGCAAGTATCGTTAACCTGGCTTCTTTAGCCGGACGTTCTGGCGGGCATGCTGGATCTCTGGTCTATTCCACCACCAAGGGAGCCGTACTGACCTGGACGCGCTCGTTGGCTGCGGAATTGGGCGAACACGGCATCCGCGTTAATGCCGTTGCCCCGGGGCTGATTCTGGGGACACGTTTTCATAACCAGCATACAACCCAGGCCTCTGCCGATCGGACAATTCAGGAGATTCCTTTAGGCAGAGCGGGCACCGCGGAAGATGTAGCAAGGGTTATTTGCTTCCTCGCCTCCGAATATGACGGTTTTGTTTCAGGAGCGACCATCGATATTAATGGTGGAGTTTATCGGGCATAAAAACGTGGCGGGTATTTATGCCCGCCAGCTTTTAAAAGGTAGGCTATATGATCAACGCAGAGATTATTCATCCTGATTTATTACAGGCGCTGGCGCAATGCGGGCATAAGGCGAAAATTTTAATCACCGACGCTAATTACTCTTTTTTAACCAATACTTCAACGCAGGCACGTATTATCTGGCTTAATTTTTCACCGGGGCTGATCGATAGCGTAATTATACTCGAGAAAATTCTCCGGTATATAAATGTTGAAAAAGCCACGTTGATGAGTAGCCCGGCGGAATTCGATAACACTATTGAGCGTGAGTATCGTAGCCTGCTGGCAGAAACCATCGAATTTGAACATGTTGAGCGTAATGCATTTTATTTACAGGCGAAATCGCCGGACACCATGCTGGTCATCGCTTCTGGTGAAACGCGCCGTTTCGCCAACATTCTTCTGACCGTGGCCCCAACGCTGGTATGAAATGCAGAGAAGAACAGCCTGTTCTTCTCTGCCGCTCCGGGCTCAGGCCTCCGGGCTACGCACAGATTGCCGGGAAACCAGCGATGGCGGGAATAAAAACTCCGCAGGCGGGATAGACGGGTTATCTATGCGCATAATCAACCGGTCTACCATCACCTCTGCCATCGTTTTCAGCGGCGGCATGATGGAAGTGAGACCCGGGAAAATCAACCCGGAAAGGGAGATATTATCGATGCCCACAAGGGAAATTTGCTGCGGTATCGTGATTCCGGCCTGGTGCAGGCCGGTCATCAGCCCGATGCCGAGCGCATCGTTAATCGCTACGATACCATCCGGGAGCGTAGGCTGCTGGCTGATTTTTAACGCCAGCGAGCGCCCCAGTTCGGTCATTTCGGTGTCGCCATAGGCCGCCATCGCCTGTCCTTCCACGATCATCCCATCGCGATATATCCCCTGCTCTTTCACCGCGCAAAGAAACCCTTCTATTTTGTGAGCGCGGCTCGGCGTCATTCCAGCCACGGTGGCAAACGCCAGACGACGACACCCCTGCGCGATAAGATGTTCTGCGGCCATTCGCCCCGCAGCAATGTTGTCCATTGAGACGCTGTCGAGGGAAAAATTATCCGCCTGTGCCCGCACAGGCATACGGCCATCATAGTTCACCATCACCATGCCCTGCTCTACCGCGCGGGCAAAATGCGGCTTTTCGATATCGCAAGCGGCGACGATAATCCCCCGCACGCCATGGGAGAACATATCATCAAGAAAGGCTGCTTCTTCTTCGATTTGCCGATAGGTGTTGCCAATCAGTACCCGGTACTGTCGTTCTTTCGCCGCCAGATCGACTTCACGCGCCAGCGCGGCAAAACTGGGATTCACAATGGAGGGAACCAGCAAGCCAATCATTTTGGCCTGGCCGGTCTTCAACTGCTGCGCCACGCGATTCGGGAAGTAGTTCAGCGTCTGCATGCTCTGCTGGATGCGCGTCAGCGTTTCAGCCCGCATTTGATCGGTACGACCGTTTAGCACGTTGGATACGGTGCTCACGGAAACGCCAGCGTGTTTTGCGACATCACGAATGTTCGCCATACCTCTCCTTTGCGGCAATGAATGAATGGCATCAGGCATAACGGTCAACGCTGCCATCTTATTATAAATTATGCACTACAACGGTTTAGTGTAACGTTACAGGCGACGCTGTCAATGCTATAGCGTGGGTGTTTCCAGAGCGTGTTCGTTATCAGTCTCTGCCTATGACCGAGGGCGTGGTTCCATCCGTGGCGCCTCCCGATAATGGCCGTACAGTACATTTTGTGATCGCCCCCATAAAATATACAAAACAAACTATATGATCAAAAATAACGCTTTATAAGCCGCAATAAAAAGCGTTAATGTGTTTTAAACAAGCTAAAAAAGCTTTTTTTTGATTAATTAGTTTAGTTTACAAACTAAAGGAATAACATCTTGAAGCTGAATGTTCCCAACACCTTAAGACAAATGAACGCCTCTGTGGTCCTCAACGTCATCCGTGAGAACTCTCCTCTTTCTCGCGCTCAGATCGCCAAGGCAACCGGCATTACTAAAGCCACAATTTCTGAAATCGTGAGCGACCTGCTGGAAGAGAAAATTATCTACGAAAGCGGCGTCAGCGAAGAAGGCGGTCTCGGGCGCAAAGGGATTCTGGTTAACTTCGATCCCAACCATGGCCTTGGGATCGGCATTGACTTAGGCGGAACGAAAATCACCTTCTCCCTCTTCAATCTCAATGCGCAGCTTCTGGCCCAGCATCAGGAATCAACCTATGAGGTCACGACTCGCCGGGAGTTTCTCGACCGATTCAGCGCCAGTATCGAGGCGTTTATCGAACGGCAGCCTATTTCTCGCGACAAGCTGAAAGTCATCGGCATCGCCACGCCGGGCATCGTTGATTACCGTAGCGGAACGGTGCTTGAAGGCTCCCCCAATCTCCCTGACTGGGACAACATTCCGCTTGCCGATGAGCTCAACGCGCGTCTGAACATCAGGGTGGTACTGGAAAATGATATTCGGGCAGCGCTGATTGGCGAAATGTGGCAGGGGAAATGTCGCCACGTTCATAGCGCCGCACTTATTGGTATCGGCACCGGCCTGGGCTCGGCGCTGCTGATGGATGGCAAAATTATCCGGGGTATCAATAATGCTGCCGGTGAGATCGGCTATATGCTCTTCGAACGCAACCATCTGACTCAGAACTGGAAAAATAAGGGCTGCTTCGAAAACTACTGCTCCGGCTCCGGACTCAAAGAGAGAATGTCCGCGCTCAGCGGCCAAAGCATGAACGCCCATGAAATACTTATCGCCGCCGCCCAGGGGGAAACGATACCCGCCATGTTGCTGGAGGAGATGGCGGACTACTTAACCATCGGCATTCTCAATATGGTGACAATAGCCAACCTTGAGAAAGTCATTCTTACCGGCGGCGTTTCCCAATCCGCAGAGCTTTTTCTCCCAAGAGTACAAGCCAATCTCGACAGGCATCTGTTTGCCAATACCCGGGTATCCGTTGAGCTTTCCGATTTAAAAGAAAAAGCACCGCTGTATGGAATGGCGATGCTGGCGCTCCATGCGGTGTATCCCTCGATTCAATTTATGCCCGACACGCAGCTTATTTAAAGACAAACCAGCAGCCGGAATAAAAAAGGAGCATCTCATGGCCGGGATCCATCTACACCCACACGATATTCTTGATGAAGGCGTCGATTCAGTACTGGAACGTATTAACAAAATGAACGGCGTCGATAGCCTCTTTGTTGAGGTTAACACCATTTTTGAACGTAACCCCTACCCCACCGGCCGCCTGCCGCACAATCCAAAACATGAGTTTGTGCAAGGTACCGCCACGCTGCATGTCAAACTCGATATGCCGCCACTACGTCTGCACCAGCGCGTTGATCCTACGATTGTTGCGGGCGCCGATCCTCTGCGGGATCTGCAGCAGGCCACCGATCGCGGCCCTTATAAAGTGATCCCCTGGGTGAATATTCTCAACGGCGATTTTGCCGGGCAGATCGAAAACAATCAGGTGATCGATTTTCGCGGCAATCCGGTTGAACACTGGCTATGCCCTAATGGCCCTGACGTCATCGAACTGTGGATCAACACCTTCAGCGCGATTAAGGCCCGGTACGGTTATTCGACGTTTCTGATCGACCGCATCCGCTACCCCGACTGGGCAGGAAAGAGCGTGAGCCCCAGAGGATTGTTCACCTGCTTCTGCCCGCACTGTCAGCGCGAAATGCGCCGGACAGGCATCAATGCTGATGCGGTCCGCCAACGTCTAGCCACCCTCGCGGCGCAAATGCACAGCGGCCAGTATGATGCGACCGTCGATGCGTTATTAAATGATGAACTTCTGCAGCGCTGGATGGCATTCCGCCAGCATAGCATCTCCCGCTTTGTACAGAATCTGCTGGCCGGCATTAGTGACCGGGATGCTGGCGGCAGCGAACTGTGGCTCGATCTCTGGCCCCCGGCTTACTCGTGGATTTTAGGCCAGGATTATCAGTCTCTTACCCGTTATTCTAAAGCACTCAAGCACTTCCCCTACCATAAGCTCGGCGGCGGTGCGGACGTGCAGGGACTCATTGAACATTTCGCCAAAGATGATGCCCAGCGTGAAAGCGCCTTCAGCGCCTTTATGCGCCTGTTCAAACTGCCTTACAACATTAGCTATCAACAGTTCAAAGCCGAAGGCTTCCCGATTGAATTTGTAAAACAGCAAAACAATCTGGTGCGTGAAAAATCACAGCCAGGCACCTTCATTTACAGCGGCATCCAGATGTGGAACCTGACCCCGACGGCGCTACTGGAAGCCATCGATGCGGCAGAACAGAGCGACTGCGACGACCTGCTCTATTACTGCTACGGCTGGGCGGAACAGTCGCTTTTCGACGCCGCTGGCCACCATTACCAAAAGCCCACTTGCTAACACAGGGAAATAAAACAATGGCTAACCAACAAAAATGGAAAGTATTTTTCCTGCTGTTCGTCACCATGTTCCTTCTTGGCGGCATACAGAACACCAAGGGTCTGATTCTTGAGCAGGTCCAGCACGATATCAATCTGAACATGGGGCAGATAGGCACGTTGATCATGTTCTTCCAGATAGGCTTTCTGGTCGCCAGTCTGCTCACCGGCTACTTTACCGATAAAAAGGGGCTGAAGATCATGATGCTGATTGGCTCGCTGATGATGGCCGTTGGTCTGGTCGGCACCAGCCTGGCGTTCAGCGTGCTGCTGTTTTTCGGCTTCTATTTGATTGTTGGCCTGGGCATCGGCTCGATGCTGGTCTCCATCATTACCGTCATCCCGACCTTCTACAAAGAAAAAGCCGGCATGATGTTCAACGTTTCCAACGCGATGTTCGGCGTGGGGATGATCGCCACTCCGCTGATTTTACAGCAGCTTTTCTCGCATCATGTCTCATGGCGCCTGTTCTATGTCGGGATTGCCATTATTGTTGCGATTATCATTCTGGTACTCAGCAGTCTGCGGTTGGAAAAAGCGCAGGGGATGGATATGCAGCTCTCTGATTTTATGCATATCCTTGGCCAGAAACGCCTGATGCTGGTGATTGGTTTTATCCTGTTCTACGTTGCTGCGGAAGCGGCTTTTCTGAACTTTTTCCCTATCTTCTATAGCTCGCTGGATATCGTCGGCGCTACCGCAGAAGAGAAGATTGTGACGGCGGCCTACGTCATATCCAGTTTTGCCATGCTGTTCACCGTTGGCCGGTTTATTGGCGGGTTTATCAATCTGAAGTTGGGCGATCGCAAAACGCTGATCCTGTTTTCACTATTCTCGCTGATTGCCATTATTGCCAGCCGCTACTTTGCCAGCCAGTTTGTCTGGCTGTTTATGGTATTTGGTTTCGCGATGTCGGTACTGTTCCCTACGGCCTCCGCCGTGGCGACAAAACTCACCGATAAAAGCGGCTCAACGATGGGACTGATCTATGTCGCCTCAGGCATGGGCGGAGCCTTTGCAGGCTGGCTGATTGGTCAGGTTTCTCAGATTTACGGCGTCTCGCTGGGCTTCAACTTGATTATTGCTTTCGTGGCGATTTTCTTCGTGCTGACGTTGTTTATTAAAGAACATCCGCAACATTAAGCGCGATACCCCGGCATAGCCTTCCTGCTATGCCGGGTCTTTCAACTACCGCTTGATCAGCGCAAATACCCCCCAGCCAAAGTATTCACGCGTGTAAGTCGCATGGCGCTTTGGCGCAATCGTCAGCTCAGCCCGAACTTCTGGCGCAAATTCATCTCCGGGGTTGTCCTCTAACCAACGGCGCATGGTGAGCCATTTTGCCGCTTCGTAGCGGTCCCAGCCTTCCTGGTCCGCCAGCACCATTTCGACGAGGTCATAGCCAGACGCATCGAAAGAGGAAACCAGTTCGGCAAGCGTCAGAAAATCGGCGAGCGAAGAGGCGCCACAGGCTTGCGCGACCTCTTCCGTTGCCGGAACCCGGCGCCAGTACGGTTCGCCAATCAACAGTATGCCTCCGGGCTTGAGACTTTTAATCAGCAGTTCGATCGTCCCGGCTACGCCGCCGCCAATCCAGGTCGCGCCTACGCAGGCGGCAATGTCGCATTTTTCATCGGCCACATAACCAGCGGCGTCCTGATGGATAAACGTGACGCGGTCGGCAACCCCGAGCTCTGCTGCCCGCTGCTTAGCCTGCTGGCTGAACAGCGCGCTCATATCGACGCCGACGCCGCTAATACCGTGGTCGCGCGCCCAGGTACAGAGCATCTCCCCCGATCCGCTGCCAAGGTCAAGTATCCGCGTTCCGGCCTTCATCCGCAGCACGCGGCCAAGCGTGGCGTATTTTTCCGGCGTAAACGGGTTATGGATGCGGTGAGCGCTTTCACTAATCGTAAAAATACGTGGGATATCCAATGTTGGTATTCCTTTCATTGAGTGGGTAGTAAGAGAATAAGATTCGTTTTTTTCGGCCAGCAGCGCGTACAGCTTGTCGGTAAAAGTATCGCTGACCGGCCATGCCGCCCCATCCGGGCGGATAATTGAGGTAAAACCTGCCGTATGCAGCAGGTCGAGCCAGGCGTCATCCTGCCAGGCGGTCATCTGACTGCCGAAGCGCGTCACGTTGCCGTTCTCTTCAATCGCCATAAATCGCGTTGCGCTGGTTTGCGCAGCGGGATCCCAGGCGTGCTCCGTCAGCAGCAGGTGCGGTACATCCAGAAATAGCCCCTGCGGACAGCGCTGCCAGCTGGGTTCAGCCATCCCCTGCCGTTTAACTTCAGCATAAGTATGAACTTCGATAAGCAGTTTTCCTCCCGCCACCAGCCACTGCGCGCAGCGATTAACCAACGCCCGGGTTTCAGCCGCGCTGAACACATTCAGTTCACCGAAGGTCATCATAATGAAATCGAACTGCTCTTCCGGCTGGTAGTGGCGAACGTCCTGCTGGTGATAGGTAATATCAAGGCTGGCCGCCTGCGCCTGCTGACGAGCCCAGGCGATCGACGCCGGAGAAAAATCCACGCCCGTACAGCAAAAGCCGCGCTCCGCCAGCTGGCGCGTATAAAAACCCGGCCCGCAGCCGAGATCCAGAATGCGCGCGCCGGCGGGCAGCTGCCCGGCAAGCCATGCCACCTGTTGTTCAATAACCGCCAGCCTGCGGCTGGCCCAGTCGTGCTCCTGCGACAGATGATTCTCCAGCATACGCTGGCTAAACGCCGGTTCATCCCAGGGGATTTTGCGCTCCTCCTCCGGCAAAACTGCGTTTGCGGAATCCCTGATAATCGTACTAATTGTCATCATCATTTCCTTATTGATTACTCGCGCCAGTGCTCGGGTTTCATTAACGCCCGGGCGCACTGTATCTGACCGGTTATCCCCAGCGGCCGGGACGAAAGCCGCTGCAGCATCCAGCAGGCTTTATGCTCCTCGGGAATGGGATAAGGCGCCGGATAGCCTTCATCTCCGGCACAGGGTTCAAAGCCATGCCGCGGGTAATAAGCGGCATGTCCCAGAACGAATACCGCCAGGCTCCCCATTGCCTTCAGATGCTCAATACCGCTTTGGATAAGTAATCCGCCAACACCCATGCCCTGGTATTCCGGCACCACCGCCAGGGGGGCAAGGATATGCATCATCGGAGAGTCAGACTCCCCTTTGAACGTCGCCAGGGTGAACAAAATATGCCCAACGGCTTTTCCATTATGTTTGGCCAGCAGAGATAAGCTCGGGTGAGCACTTTCATCGTTGAGCAAATCGGCAACCAGGTCGGCCTCTTTGCTAAAGCCGAAGGCCCGGGTTTCAACTTCGCGAATATCATCAGCATCACGCTCTGAGGTGATGTGAAAGGTGAAGTTATGGTTTGTCATCAGTTGCTCCTTAGCGGTTGTCCAGCTGAGCGCGAACGTTGTTCAGCCCGGTGGTATTGATACGGTAGGGCTGCCCGTTGACGGACTTAATGAGTTTTTTGGTTTTGAGTTTTTTGAAAACGGCGAGCGTGCAGTCGCTGAGCAGGAGCCCTTCGCGGCTGTAGCATTCAACAGAGGTTACGCGGCCTGATGCATCGCGAATATGCGCGATCCGGCCACCTTTAGCGAGAACGTGTAAGGTACGTTGTTCCTGACGGGATAGATTCATACTGAAGAAACCTGTTAATCATCATGCGTAAAAACGAGCCAACACCCACGGGTGTTCGCGTAAAGTTTAAGCGCAGCGATAACCAGTCCGGCCTGATAAGGTCGGGAAGCTGATTATCTAATGATGACATTCTCCAGCATCAAAGCCTCGGTGAGAGTTGAAAAGATATTTACCAGCGAAATGATAACACGTAGTTTTTATAAGGAAATCGTATTAATTAAAAAGTGTGATCTGTTGCAAGCCCAGCGGATTTCTGACGCATCTGGTCGATATGTTGACGCCATTGGTTAACCATTTATAAAGACCCGCTTCGCGGGGCCTCATGCCCTCCTGAGCTTCAGCAGAATCTCTCCGAGCGACGCAACGAGTCTAAAATATCGATGGGTTAGCACTCAGGCCATTAGCGAATCTCCATCACATTTTGGTTTACCAATTTCGCTGTTATGGTTGACATGTTTGACCAATTGGAGGAACTTATACGCCATATCGTCTGGTTTCTCTCCGTTACGATGGTTGACCGGAACCGACACTCCCATCAAAGCAGCGGCCTGGAACAGGTCAAAACGTGAAAGAGGTTAAGCATGGAACAGACATGGCGCTGGTATGGCCCTAACGATCCGGTCACTTTAGCTGACGTCCGTCAGGCGGGCGCGACCGGAGTGGTCACCGCCCTGCACCATATCCCGAACGGCGAAGTGTGGACGGTTGACGAGATCCTCAAGCGTAAGGCCATCGTGGAAGAAGCCGGGCTGGTGTGGTCGGTAGTTGAAAGCGTACCGATTCACGAAGAGATCAAAACCCATACCGGCAACTACGCGCAGTGGATCGCTAACTATCAGCAGAGCCTACGCAATCTGGCCCAGTGCGGCATTCGTACCGTGTGCTACAACTTTATGCCGGTCCTCGACTGGACCCGTACCGACCTGGAATACGTCCTGCCGGACGGCTCCAAAGCCCTGCGTTTCGATCAAATTGAATTTGCCGCCTTTGAGCTGCATATCCTTAAGCGTCCGGGTGCGGAAGCGGACTACACCGCCGAAGAGGTCGCCCAGGCGAATCAGCGCTTCGCCACCATGAGCGAAGAGGATAAAGCGCGCCTGACCCGTAACATCATTGCCGGTCTGCCGGGCGCGGAAGAAGGATATACCCTCGACCAGTTCCGCCAGCATCTGGCAACCTACAAAGATATCGATAAAGCCGCACTGCGCGAGAACTTCGCCGTCTTCCTGAAAGCGATCATTCCCGTTGCCGAAGAGGTTGGCGTGCGTATGGCGGTCCACCCGGACGATCCGCCGCGTCCGATCCTCGGCCTGCCGCGCATCGTCTCAACGATTGAAGATATGCAGTGGATGGTCGATACCGTGAACAGCATGGCGAACGGCTTTACCATGTGCACCGGCTCCTACGGGGTACGCGCCGACAACGACCTGGTTGATATGATTAAGCAGTTCGGTCCGCGTATTTACTTCACCCACCTGCGCTCTACGCTACGTGAAGAGAACCCGAAAACGTTCCACGAAGCGGCGCACCTGCACGGCGACGTGGACATGTATGAAGTGGTGAAGGCCATTGTCGAAGAAGAGCACCGCCGTAAAGCGGAAGGTAAAGAGGATCTTATCCCGATGCGTCCTGACCACGGCCACCAGATGCTCGACGATCTGAAAAAGAAAACCAACCCCGGCTATTCCGCAATTGGTCGCCTGAAAGGGCTGGCCGAAGTCCGCGGCGTGGAGCTGGCGATCCAGCGCGCTTTTTTTAGCCGCTAATTCCTGACCGGCGGAGCAGCAGGCTCCGCCTTTTCCTCTTCGGCCGCCTGTTGCGGCCCACTCTGGAGTTTGCTATGACTGCAACCATTGCCGACAGCAACCTGCCGGTTACGCGCCCTGCATGGGATCGTTCTCGTCTCGAATCCCGCATCGTTCATCTGGGCTGCGGCGCATTTCACCGCGCGCATCAGGCGCTTTATACCCATCATCTGCTGGAAACCAGCGATAGCGACTGGGGCATCTGCGAAGTCAACCTGATGCCGGGCAACGACCGCCTCCTGATTGAGAATCTGAAAAATCAGCAGCTGCTTTATACCGTGGCGGAAAAAGGCGCTGACAGCACCGCGCTGAAAATTATCGGTTCGATGAAAGAGGCGCTGCATCCGGAAATCGACGGCTGTGACGGCATTCTGCGCGCCATGACGCGACCGCAAACGGCGATCGTTTCGCTGACGGTAACGGAAAAAGGCTACTGCACCGATGCGGCCAGCGGTCAGCTCGATCTGAATAATCCGCTGATTCAACACGACCTCGCCCATCCGGCGACGCCGAAATCCGCTATAGGCTACATCGTCGAAGCGCTGCGCCTGCGCCGTGAAGAGGGGCTAAACGCCTTTACGGTGATGTCCTGCGATAACGTTCGCGAGAATGGCCACGTGGCGAAAGTGGCGGTACTTGGCCTGGCCCAGGCCCGTGACCCAGCGCTGGCGGCGTGGATTGAAGCTCACGCGACCTTCCCGTGCACCATGGTTGACCGCATTGTGCCCGCGGCAACGCCTGAAACCCTACAGGAGATTGCTGACCAGCTTGGGGTCTACGATCCGTGCGCCATCGCCTGTGAACCGTTCCGTCAATGGGTGATTGAAGATAGCTTCGTCAACGGCCGCCCGGAGTGGGACAAAGTCGGCGCGCAGTTTGTTGAAGACGTCGTGCCGTTTGAAATGATGAAGCTACGCATGCTCAACGGCAGCCACTCTTTCCTGGCCTATCTCGGCTATCTCGGCGGCTATGAAACCATCGCCGACACCATGACTAACCCGGCATACCGCAAAGCGGCTTTTGCCCTGATGATGCAGGAGCAGGCGCCGACGCTCTCGATGCCGGAAGGCACCGATCTTCAGGCCTACGCCACGCTGCTGATTGCCCGTTTCAGCAACCCTTCCCTGCGTCACCGCACCTGGCAGATCGCCATGGACGGTAGCCAGAAGCTGCCGCAGCGCCTGCTTGACCCAATTCGTCTGCATCTGCAAAACGGCAGCAGCTGGCGCCATCTGGCGCTCGGCGTGGCGGGCTGGATGCGCTATACCCAGGGAAGCGATGAGCAGGGACAACCCATTGATGTTGTCGACCCGCTGCTAACGGAGATCCAGCAGATTAATCAGCGTTATCAGGGCGCGGAGCGCGTCGCCGCGCTGCTGGCCATCAGCGGGATCTTTGCCCACGATCTGCCGGACAATGGCGACTTCGTCAACGCGGTTACCCTGGCGTATCAACAGCTGTGCGAGCGCGGCGCCCGCGAGTGCGTGGCGGCGGTTAGCGCCAGTCTGTAATCTCCCTTCTTTCACGGGTCAACTGAACAATAATTTGGTTGACCCGTTTTCCCTCTCCGGGCCGAGAGTGATGCCAACCCGCCGGCCAAATGCTATAGTCAACCACCGGGCTACTGCATATCACAACTTAACACCATGAAATCACAAACTTCTCAGCACAGACCTTATCAGGAAGTCGGCGCGTTAATTCGCGATCTCATCGTCAAGACGCCCTATAACCCTGGCGATCGCCTGCCGCCTGAGCGCGAGATCGCCGAGATGCTGGATGTAACCCGTACCGTGGTTCGCGAAGCGCTGATCATGCTGGAAATTAAAGGGCTGGTCGAAGTGCGCCGCGGCGCCGGGATCTATGTGCTGGATAACGTCGCGGCGGAAGGCGCGGTGGAGAGCGCGGACATGAAGCATTGTAATGATGCCGGTCCATTTGAGCTGCTGCAGGCCCGCCAACTGCTGGAAAGCAATATCGCCGAATTTGCCGCCCTGCAGGCAACCCGGGAAGATATCATCAAAATGCGCCAGGCCTTACAGCTGGAAGAGCGCGAGCTGGCCAGCAGCGCGCCGGGCGGTTCCGAAAGCGGCGATATGCAGTTTCATCTGGCCATCGCCGAAGCGACGCACAACAGTATGCTGGTAGAACTGTTCCGCCAGTCATGGCAGTGGCGGGAAAATAATCCCATGTGGATCCAGCTGCACCGCCATCTCGGCGACACTCACTACCGTGAGGAGTGGCTGGTGGATCATAAACGGATCCTTGCCGCCTTAATCAAAAAAGACGCCCGGGCGGCAAAACTCGCCATGTGGCAGCATCTGGAAAATGTTAAACGCCGTCTGCTGGAGTTCTCCAACGTCGATGATATTTACTTCGACGGCTACCTGTTTGACTCCTGGCCGTTGGATAACGCCGACGCCTGACTCTCCCGCGCGCGGATAGCAGCTATCCGCGCGCCGTTCTGCAGTAACCGCAGCATGCAATGCAAACACTGATAATCATTCTCATCTTTATTGTCGCCCTGCCCGCACAATGGTAAGGTTACCTCATCCGATGAAGCCTCATCTCCAGTGCAGAAAACCGCATGAACAATACTCCTGGGCAGAACGAGCCGGCCCGCCAGGCGCTGAGAAGAACCTTCTCCGTCAGCGAGTTTATGGCGTTTGGTGAACGCTATGGTATCGACTATCGCTTTCCGCTGCTGCAAACGCCGGAGCCCTCGCACGCCAGCCCGGTGCTGCAAGGTGAAGTGGAAGAGATGACGCTGCCCTGCGGGATGTGCATCACCCACTCAGATGTTCACGTATTGCAGCCCTATGAAACCACCTCCCGCCATAGCAGCCCTCTCTATATGCTGGTGGTGCTGGAAGGCAGCGTTTCCCTGACTCTCAACGGCGAGCAGCACCTTGTGCGTTCCGGGATGGCGTTCACCTCACGCCTTAGCGAACATCAGGCCATGTGCGCCCGTCACGATGCCAACAGCAGGCTCCGCACGCTCTCCCTTGGACTCTACCCGGACGGCGCCTGGCGCGACGGACTGCTTGCTTCATTAATGCGCGAATGGGAAAGATGCCAGACGCCAACGCTTATCTGGCAGATACCGGGTTTTCTGCTGAGCGGCCTGCAATATGCCCAGCAGAGCGCGCCGGGCCGCGTTTCCCGGCAACTGATGCTGGAGGGGCTGATCCTGCAGCTGTTCGGCCATGGTCTGAGCGTGTGCCAGGATGAAAGCGCGAAGCAGATCCTCCCGGCGGGCGGCGAGCAGCTGCGCCTGGAGAGAGTTCGCCGCCTGCTGGAGCAGGCGCCGGAAAACGACTACACCCTGAACGAGCTGGCCCAGCGGGCTGCGATGAGCTCCAGCAGCTTGCGCAGTAAGTTTCGCCAAGCCTACGGCTGTTCGGTTTTTGATTATCTGCGCGATTGCCGACTGGCGCGGGCCAGAGGCTATCTGCTGGAGGGGTACAGCGTGCAGCAGGCGGCCTGGATGTCGGGCTATCAGCACGCCACCAATTTCTCTACCGCCTTTCGTCGACGCTACGGTATCTCCCCCTGCGACGTGCAAAAGACGGGCTAATCTATTTTTCACCTTTTCGCGAAGTCTGTTTCGCCGCTTTGGCAGCGCGCATACGCATCCTGGCATTGCGCATAGCTATAGAACGCCTCAAAAAGGTAATAATTCTTATTAACAATTAGAAATGCCTTTGGAGATGTTCATGTTTGCGAAAACTCGCCTGGCGCTACTGGTAGGATGGGTGACCGGCGGCGTCGCTTTCCCGCTGCTGGCCCAGGAAACAACAAAAAACGAAACCATCGTCGTCACTTCGCAGATGCAAAGCGGCGCGACCAAAATTGCCACGCCGGATATTGAGACCCCGCAATCGGTATCCATCATCACGCGCGAGCAGTTTGAAGAGCAGGGAGCGATCAGCGTCCGTCAGGCCGTGAGCTACACCCCCGGTGTTTATAGCAACCAGATTGGCGCTTCCAACCGCTTTGACTATATCGTCCTGCGCGGCTTCTCCGATGGCAGCCTGGATAACGTCTATCTTGACGGCCTGAAAATGATGGGCGATACCAACTCCCATAGCTCACTGGTGGTCGATCCGTGGTTCCTGGAGAATATCGAAGTGGTGCGCGGCCCGGCCTCGGTGCTGTATGGTCGCTCTTCGCCCGGCGGCATCGTCGCCCTCACCTCGCGTAAGCCCTCTTTCGATCCCGGAGGGGAAATCAAGCTGTTTGCCGGTAATAACAACCAGCGCGGGGCGGCGTTTGACGTCACCGGCGCGCTGGACGATAACGATCGGGTGGCGGCGCGATTAAGCGGCATGACCCGCTATGCGGACTCCCAGTTTGATACCTTGAAAGAGCAGCGCTACGCGATTATGCCCAGCCTGACCTGGCGCATCACCGACCAGACGCGCCTTGATTTAATGGCCTATCTGCATCGCGATCCGGAGGGCGGCAGCCACTCGGGTCTCCCCTATGAAGGTACCGTGGTACCGCACTACGGCAAGAAAATTGCTAACACCTTCTTCGAAGGTGAAGATGATTACGACAAGTACGACCGCCGTGAAAATATGGTCGGCTACAATTTCGAGCATATGTTTGATAACGGCTGGTCGGTGCGGCAGAAGCTGCGCTACCTGCATACCAAAGTCGAGCTGAATCAGGTCTATGCCGCGGGCTGGCTGAACGAAACCGAACTGAACCGCGGTTACTCCGGCTCGGACGAAAAGATGAACGCCATCACTCTCGATAACCAGCTCGACGGCAGCGTCGATACCTGGGCCGTGAACCATCGCCTGCTGATAGGCATTGACTATCAGGATCGCAGCAACAACACCACCGGCTACTATGGCGCATTCCCGGCCATCGACGCGTTTAATCCGGTCTACGGCGCGAAGCCGGATTACATCACCATGTACAGCCGTGAAAAACACAAGCTGCGCCAGACCGGCTACTATCTTCAGGACCAGATGTCCTGGGACCGCTGGCGCTTCACCCTGGGCGGGCGCTACGACCAGGTCAGCGTGTCGAATATCGATAAGCTGAATCAAACGCGCAGCGATCTGGATAAGAACAATTTCAGCACACGTGCCGCCCTGCTGTATCTGTTCGACAACGGGTTTGCCCCGTACATCAGCTACTCTACCGCCTTTACGCCCACCAGCTTCGCCGACGAAAACGGCAACGTGCTCGATCCGATGAAAGGCAAGCAGTGGGAAGCCGGGCTGAAGTATGAGCCAGAAGGAATGAACAGCCAGTTCAGCGCCTCGGTATTCCGCATCAATCAGACCAATATCGCCACCAAAGAAGAGCCGACCGATCCGTACCGCTCGATTGGCGAAATTGAGTCGAAAGGGGTGGAGCTGGAGGCCATCAGTCAGCTAACCGACAGCCTCCGTCTGCAGGCGGCCTATACCTACACCGACATCCGCTATAAGAAAAGCAGCCCGGAAGAGCAAGGCAAGCGCGCCGTTTACGCCCCGCGCAACCAGGCCAGCGCCTGGCTGAGCTATGATGTGAAAAGCGGCCCGCTGGATGGTCTGACGCTGGGTTCCGGCGTGCGTTACGTCAACGGTATTACCAGCGACCGCCTGAATACGCACACTCTGCCGTCCTATACGCTGGTGGATATGACGATTGGCTATGACCTGTCGCAGGTCGGGATTAAAGGCCTCAGCGCGCAGCTGAACGTCAATAATCTGACCGATAAGAGCTACGTTGCCGCCTGTAACTCGCTCTCTTACTGCTACTTTGGCGCAGAGCGCAGTATCGTCGGCAGCGTCTCCTGGAAGTTCTGATCGCGCTAAAAAGCCCGGAGTTTTTGCTCCGGGCTGCAGGTTAATCTTCCGCTTTATGAGCCCACGCGGGCATGGCCGTTAAATAGCGCATCGCTCGCTTGCGCGATTCCGCAGGCCCAACTTTCTGCCAGGAATCGAGGAACTCAGCCAGGCCGGAAACGGCATCCTCCCAGGACTTAAGCTTCCCCTCGCTATCGCAGCACCAGGCGCAGTAATCGTCGCTTGCGCTTTTCGCCTCCTCGGCGGACATCGGCATTCCGCAGGCCTGACAAAACCGTTCTTGCTGTGACATAGGGCGCTCCTTTCTCGCAAATTGAGCATAAAAAATACAGCATTGTTTGCACAATAACGTTCTGCCAGTTCAAATATCCGTAAATTATTTATGGTTATTGTTGTATCACCCAGTACTGCTCCCGGTTCTCTGAACGTGTTCGACTACACTAAACAGGGACAGGTGTTTGACGCAGCTGATTCAGGCGCATCCACGGTTTAAAACAGATTAAGACAGGACGCAATCATGCAACTTAACGACCCTACCCTTTTTCGCCAGCAGGCATTCATTGACGGACGCTGGCGCGACGCCAGCAGCGGAGAAACCCTCGGGGTTACTAACCCCGCCAACGGTCAGCAGCTGGGCAGCGTGCCCAAAATGGGCGCCGAGGAAACTCGCGAGGCGATCGATGCCGCCGCTCGCGCGCTGCCCGCGTGGCGCGCCCTTACCGCCAGGGAGCGCGCCACTATCCTGCGCCGCTGGTTTGATTTAATGATGGAGCATCAGGACGATTTAGCGCGCCTGATGACGCTGGAGCAGGGGAAACCGCTGGCGGAAGCAAAAGGCGAGATCGGCTACGCCGCCTCCTTTATCGAGTGGTTTGCCGAAGAGGGTAAACGCATTTACGGCGACACCATTCCCGGTCATCAGGCCGACAAACGGCTGCTGGTGATTAAACAACCGATTGGCGTAACCGCCGCTATCACTCCGTGGAATTTCCCCTCGGCAATGATCACCCGTAAGGCGGGCCCGGCGCTGGCCGCAGGCTGCACGATGGTGCTCAAGCCCGCCAGCCAGACGCCGTTCTCCGCGCTGGCGCTGGCGGAGCTCGCTAACCGCGCCGGGATCCCCGAAGGCGTATTTAACGTGGTGACCGGTTCGGCCAGCGAAGTGGGTAACGAGCTCACCGGTAACCCGCTGGTGCGCAAACTCTCCTTTACCGGCTCGACGGAAATAGGTCGCCAGCTGATGGAACAGTGCGCGAAAGATATCAAGAAGATCTCGCTGGAGCTGGGCGGCAACGCGCCGTTTATCGTTTTTGATGACGCCGATCTGGATAAAGCTGTCGAAGGCGCGTTGGCCTCCAAGTTCCGCAACGCCGGACAGACCTGCGTCTGCGCCAACCGCCTGTACATTCAGGATGGCGTCTACGATCGCTTCGCCGAAAAGCTTCAGCAGGCGGTCAGTAAGCTGCAAATCGGCGATGGCCTGCAGCCGAACGTCACCATCGGGCCGCTGATTGACGAGAAAGCGATCGCCAAAGTGCAGGAACATATTGCCGATGCGCTGGACAAAGGCGCGCGGGTGGCTACCGGCGGGAAACCCCATGAGCTGGGCGGAAACTTCTTTCAGCCCACGATTCTGGTGGACGTCCCCAGCGATGCGAAAGTAGCGAAAGAAGAGACCTTTGGGCCCCTCGCCCCGCTCTTCCGCTTTAAAGATGAGGCAGATGTTATCGCTCAGGCCAACGATACCGAGTTCGGCCTGGCGGCTTATTTCTACGCCCGCGATCTGGGCCGCGTCTTTCGCGTTGGCGAAGCGCTGGAATACGGCATTATAGGTATTAATACCGGCCTTATCTCCACCGAGGTGGCTCCCTTCGGCGGCGTGAAATCCTCCGGCCTCGGTCGCGAAGGTTCGAAGTATGGCATAGAAGATTACTTAGAAATCAAATATATGTGTATTGGGATTTAATCTACCCTCGCGCCAGCTTCTGCTGGCGCAGCTTATTTAGCGGTCATTTCCCTCGGTAATAGCTGGAAATACGTTTCGCGGCTGGGTTCATGAGGACATCCCGATATCCTGCCCGTCTCAGCGCCATTCATTATGCTTAATAACAATGCGAAAAAGGACGTTGGCTATAAGAAAAAGTTATCAATCATCCATTCCGGGCAGGTTCGACATAGGATTAATCGTAGGCTACAATAATCAACGCCGGTCTGAAGCTTAATTTCTTAATAGATTCATAGAGATAAATTTTGCTTTTCAGCGGGATATGACATCATTTTATTGACTATAAAACGAGCAAAAAGATGACGGATAGCACAATTAAAATTTATAACGCCCGCTACAGTAAGCTAATGAAGCTACTGGATTTTTTTGCCGTTAACCTGTTCATTTTTGCTTATTTAAAATACTTTCTCGTCGAACCATCTACGGCCTCTCTGTTCCTCGGAATAATATATTCCCTGATTTTTATCCGGGCCAACGAGCACTTTCAGTTATATTCAGGCCAGTTTAAAGGTCAGTATTTTAAAAAATTAACGAAGCTTTTTTTTAGCGTCTGTATTAGCGGGCTGCTGACGTTTTTATTGTTTGTGATTGCTGAACTATTAATGAACAATCATGCCAGTACGAACGCGCTGCTGCTGGCTGAAGTGATTGCACTATGCTCGCTGGCCATATTCATTAGTATGTTTCTTATTCGTATTATCTCCAGCCGCTATTTTTTCAAATCCAGACTCAAGGTGGCTATTTTAGGTATTACGCCAGCCGGGTTGGCCATTGAGCAGGCGCTGTTTAAGGAGTATACCCATAACGGTATTGAAATTACCTTCTTTGAGGACCGCGCCGTACAGCGCGACAGCCGCCTGCTCAGCATTGAGAAAAAAGGCAACTCGCGCGACCTGCTGGCGCTGGCAAAAGCAGGCGAGATAGATGAAGTCTATATCGCCCTGCCGATGGTCGCCCAGCAGCGCATTCGCCAGTTCTTAAACGAATTTTCCGATACCACCGTAGATGTGTTTCTGGTACCGGACCTGTTTTCCTATAGCTCACATATTTCGCAGCTGCGGATGTTTGGCAATATCCAGACCATCAGCATTTTTACGTCGCCGTTTGAAGGCGAAGGCGCGGTGCTCAAGCGTATCGAAGATATTGTTCTCGGCACCTTGTTCACCCTCGTCAGCCTGCCGGTGATGCTCGCGGTGGCCATCGGCATCAAGCTGACGTCGCCAGGCCCGGTGCTGTTTAAACAAAATCGTTATGGTCTGAACGGTAAGCAGATCGCGGTATGGAAGTTCAGAACCATGCGCGTGATGGAAAACAGCGCGGTCGTCACCCAGGCCACGCGTAACGATCCGCGTATTACCCGCTTCGGCGCCTTTCTACGCAAAACATCGCTTGATGAACTGCCGCAGTTTTTTAACGTGCTGCAGGGAACCATGTCGATAGTGGGTCCCCGCCCGCACGCGGTCGCGCACAATGAGCAATATCGCGTGCTGGTGGAAAACTACATGATTCGCCATAAAGTGAAGCCCGGCATTACCGGGCTGGCGCAAATTCACGGCTTTCGCGGCGAAACTGACACGATTGATAAAATGGAAAAACGCATTCAGTACGATCTGGAATATATTCAGTCGTGGTCGCTGCTGCTGGATATCAAAATCGTATTTTTAACGTTTTTCCGCGGATTTGTGGGCAAAAATGCGTTCTGAACTCACTTTCCTCGCGGGTCTGCTGGCGATACCTTGCGCATGGGCGGACCTGCAGGCAAAACCACATACCGGCGTGGCTGGCATCGATTTCGAGAGCCAGGTGGGTTATGACGTCGGTTACAATGACAACGTGACCTGGCAACGCTACGGCGGCAACGAAATCGCTTCCTCCTGGCAGGGTATTAAGCCGATTTTTAAAGCGATCGGCGAGCGCTATGAAGACCGCTATTTACTGATGTACTCGGGCGATTACCGCCGCTACGCCAGCGATAGCGCTGATAACCGTGATAACCATTTTTTTATGTTTAACGGCAAGTGGCGCTTCGGCAGTATGCATGGCCTGTCATTGGATCTTGATGAAACGTTCGGCCATGAAGAGCGCGGCCGCGATACCACCGAGGGGTTTCTGCCCGAGCAGTTCAAAGAGTTTGGCATTAATAAACCCATCGCCACGCGCTTCTTTAACAGTGAACTACGCTATAGCTACGGGGCGCCGGAAGGGCGCGGCAAAGCAGAAGTTGCGCTGATGCATAAACAGCTGCGCTTTCGCAATCTTGACAGCATTGAGGACGCCAGCGCCGACTTCCATTACTACATGCACGATCAGGAGTGGCATGAAAACAGCCTGGTCGCCGAGCTTTTTGATCAAAAAGCCAAAACGCTGCGCTACCGCTACAGTTTTATTACCAACCAGCGTCGCTATGAGCTCAACCCGTTAAAGGACAGTAATGAATACTATCTGCTGGTGGGTATGAAAAACCGCCTTTCCGGCAAGACCGAGATCAACGGCAACGTCGCATGGCTGTATAAAGATTTTATCCATAACCCCGACTCACAGGGGTTCAACGGCCTGAACTGGGATATTAATGCCGACTGGAAACCGCTTGAACAGATAAAACTCAACTTACACAGCTCACAACGGATAAAAGATCCTACCGACTCCGGCGGCTATATTCTGGTATCCAATTTTGGCCTGGGCTACGAGCACCACTGGCTGGTCGACAGATTCTCCACCCTGGTTGATTACTCTTATATTACAGAGGATTACAAGCACCAGACCAACGGACGTAAAGATCGATCAAACCTCGTATCGCTGACCTTCAACTACGACTATCGACCATCTGTTAATTTTCAGCTGAAGCTGCAATGGAACACGATGCATTCGAATAAAGAAAAAGATGCCTTTTATATTGGGCCAAACTATGACCATGAGGTCGAGCGCACGCTGGGCTACAACGACTCGGCCATTATTTTTATGACGCAGGTACAAATATGATCCTTAGCTATGGAAAACGGGCGGTGGTTTCTCTTCTGGCGCTATGGCTGGCGGGCTGTTCGGCGCCGCCGCAGACGATCCGAACGCCGCCGGATGCCGTTTATCATCTGGACCAGGGGGATGAGATCAATATCGCGGTTTCCGGCGAGCAGGATCTCACTATGCGCGTAAAAATCGATAATAGCGGCAGCGTTGATTATCCTTATATAGGCTCCTTGATGCTGAAAGGAAAAACGCCCGAACAGGTCAGCAATGAAATTGCCGATAAGCTGCGCGGTAACTATCTGCAGGCGCCAATGGTGACCGTGAGTATTGCCGAATACCGTAAAATTTATCTGTTAGGCGAAGTCAAAAAACCGGACGGCTACGCCTGGGAGCCCGGCTTAACGGCGGAAAAAGCCATTGCGCTGGCTGGAGGGTTCACCGACCGCGCCGATCGCCATGACATCCGCATTCGCCAGTTTCGCAGCGGTAAACTGCTGGAAAACGTCGCCGCCGACTCCGCCGTACAGGCCGGAGATACCATCATCATTGGCATGAGTTTCTTCTGATATGGCTATTTCATTAGTTGAAAATGGAAAGAAGAAAGAAGGCTTTATCGACTTCACGCCTTATTTCAACAAAATCAAGCACAAGCTGATTTGGTGCCTGGTGGTGGTCGTGGTGGCTGCGGCGGCGTCGTGGATCCTGACGCGCTTTATGTCATCCAGCTACACCGCAACCGCAACGGTGCTGTTTAAAGCGCAGTCGCAGGATGTAACCCCCCTGCCGCGGCTGGAAAACTACGATTCCACCCGCAGCGATTACTATGAAACCAAATACGCGCTGATGGGCTCCCGCGTGGTACTGGAAGCCGCAGTGAAAGCGCTAAAGCTGGATCAGGACCCGGAATTTAACGGCGGGGATAAGCTTGATGAGGCCGCGCGCGTCAATAATGCCGTGCGCGCCCTGCAAAAAAACCTGACCATCTCCGGCGTGCGCACCACGCAGCTGGTATCCGTTTCGATGGAGGCGAAATCGCCGCAAAAAGCCGCCGATATTGCCAACGGCGTGGCGCAGGCCTTTATCGATTACAGCCTGGCGCAGAAGCAGAAAATATTACTTCAGGCCCAGGGCTGGAACGAAAAAATGATGGACGATCTGCGCAATAAACTCGATCGCCAGAAAGCCGATATCGATGATTTTCTCAAACAGAACGGTCTGCTGACTTTTCGCAGCATGGATGGCTACGAAACCGAGCGCCTGGGGATCGTGATTAACCATCTGGCTGACGCGACCCAGCGCCGTTTGAAAGCGCAAACGGTATGGGACAAAGTGCGCCGCCAGCAGGGAAAAGCGCCGGAAGCGATCATCTCACTGCCGGAAATTTCCGGTCATCCGCAGATTCAGGATCTGCGGATCGCGCTGATCCAGACGCGACGTAACTTATCGGAAGCGGCAAAACACTATGGTCCTAAGCATCCGAAATACCTCCAGGCTCAGGCCCAGCTGCAGGTCGTTAACGGACAAATAGGCCAGGTGCTGGGTGAACTGCTCAATGGGTTACGTCAGCAGTATCAGATTGCGCTGGACGATGAGCAGCACTATCAGCAGATGCTCAACGATCAGAAAGCCGACTTCCAGGCGCTGGGCGCTAAGCGCGATAAATACAACACCATGATGACCGCGCTGAACAAAACCGAAGAGCTGTATAAATCGCTGTATCAGCGGGCGAACGAGCAGAAGCTCTCCGAGAGCTTTTCGGTTCCTGATGAAGTGATCTACGATGCCGCCGTGCCGCCAAATCAACCGTCTAAACCGCAGCGCGGTCTGCTTATCGTGATGGCGACCCTGATGGCGCTGGCGCTGTACATTATGTACCTGATTGTCAGCACCGCGCTGGATAAAACGGTCAACAGCATCAGCGAACTTAAAGCTAAAACGGGCCTTGATGCCAGCGGTGAATTCCCGCAATTGCCTCAGGCGAACAGCGCGAAGCTGACGTTCCAGAACCTGCTGTATGCCGACATGATCCACAGCCTGCGCCTGGCGCTGCTCGGTCAGAATAATCATGGCGGGATGATACTAGTGACCTCGGCGCAGGCCGATGCCGGCAGCAGCCTGATTGCCGAAATGCTGGCGTGGTCCGCCGCTAAGTCAGGTAAAACGCTGCTCATTGATGTGGACTACCTGGCAAGCGATGGGCTCTCCGCGCGCTATCCGCAGCATAAAACGGGCTTTAGCGAGCGTCTTGCTGACCGCAGCGCCGCGACTCAGGCGGTGGTCCCCCTGGCCGACACGCTTGATTTTATGCCCCGAGGCGAGCTGAGCGACTCCGCGCTGCTGCTGTTCACCTCTGAGCGGCTCCCGGCGCTGCTGATGACGCTGCGGCAGACCTACGATTATCTGATTATTAATGCGCCTTCGCTCGGGCTGGCGCAGGACGCCCTGCTGCTGGCGCCGCACGTCGATATTACCCTGCTGGCGATCAACGCTGGCGAGCAGGCGTCGCGCATTCGCGACGCGCAGAATCGTCTGCAAACCGCCGCGCCTACGCCAGTCGCCACCATGCTTAACCGGGTTCAAGAAGAGAATCTGGAGACTCAGGAAGGCAAACGCCTGCCCGAGCGCGGCATGGGCGAACTGATTTCACCGAAGTAGCGATTATGAATTTAATTAAGAGTATTTCTTCAATCGCCAGCTCCTCGGTTCTTTCGCAGGCGATCGGCGCATTTTCCGTGTGGCTGATTTCCCATCGCTACGGCATGGCGGAAGTCGGACACTATGCGATGATCTACAGCAACGTGCTGATTGGCGCTCAGGTTTGCACCTTTGCGTCGCAGCTGCTGATCCCGCGCCAGGAGGAGCATGAGCTGGGGCAGAACGTAGTGTTTTGCCTGCTACAAAGCCTGATTCTGGCGCTGCCCTGGGCGGTCATCACCGGGCTGATTTTCCATCTCAATATTGCGTTTCTCTATCTGCTCACCTTCGGCTATGCGCTGGTTTTGATTGCCGAGAACCTCTCGCTGCGCGGCGGCAACTATCAGTTTCTGACCTTTCAGCGCATCGCCGTGTCGCTGGTCGTAGCGATAGCCCTGCTGGCGATGCCGAATACCACGCTGTTCTATATCGCCTGGATGGCCGGTATTTTGCTGCTGCTCAGCCTCTGTCTGCTGCGCTTGTTCCGCTTCAGGACCCTGACGCCAGCGCATTTTTCTCCGCGCGCGAACGCTCTTTTTGCGCGTCAGCACTGGCAGCATCTCAGTCGCGTCGGCAGCGCGGAAGTGCTGGCGATGGCCAGCAATAACCTGCCGACGATGTTGATAAATGTCTGGTTTTCACCGCTGGTCGCGGGCTATTTCTCGGTGGTAAGCCGCTTCTGTTTATCTCCGGTGATGATTGTCGGTAACGCGGTGCGCAACTCCATCTTTTCAAAATGGTCGATGGATTTTCGCAACCGCACCTTTAACTATCCGGAGTACAAAAAGATTCGCCTGCTGCTGATGGCCGCGGCGCTGATCTGTATCCTTGGGATCTGGATTTTCTATCCGCTGGTTATGCGCCTCGGCTTTAGCCAGGAGTGGCTCAATTCCATTCCGACCTCACGCTATATGTTGCCCTATCTGTTCGCCGCGCTGGCCGTCAGTCCGCTGACCGTTATTGAGCTTATCTTTGGTTCTAAACGCTATTTTTTACGTATTCAGATAGAGCAGTTGCTGATCATCGCCGTCGCTTTTGTCGTTCTGCCTAAGTTGGGCCAGAGCTATGAGATAGCCCTGCTGACGTTCTCTCTTCTGACCAGCATTCGCTATCTGTTCATCCTGCTGAAAATGAACAAACGGGCGCTACAGCTCTCCCGGCAGGAGCAGAAAATATGCAGCTAAATACCGGCCGCTATCTGGAAGCATTCGCGCTGACGACCATCGTCTTCTGCGGCACGATTCAGTATTTCACCGGCGTGGCAGCCGTACTGTGGCTTCCTTTTTTCATGGTGCTGGTGATGGTGGTTCTGCTGATGATGCAAAGCCGGGCGCAGCCGCTGGCGCTTAGCGCGCGCGAGAAGGTGGTGCTGGCGCTGTACCTGACTTTTATCATCCTCAGCCTCTGCGCCACGGTTTTACAATCCGGCATCGTCACCGCTATCGTCGGCTTTAAAAACGAACTGGCTCTGTCGCTGGTGATGTTTTGCATGCTGCTCGGCATGTTTCGCGAGTCGCAGCTGCATCGCCTGACACAGCTTTTTTACTGGCTATTCTACGTCCAGTTCCCGCTGGCTATCTATCAAGTGCTGGTAGTGGTGCCAAAACGCGTGGTGCTACGCGGTGAGGATGAAAAGTGGGATTCGGTGGTCGGCACGTTTGGCGGCGACCCGATGGGCGGCGGCAATACCGCAGCAATGGGGATGTTCTGCCTGCTGATTATGCTGCTGAAGGTGTCCGAATTTAAGCACGGTATCTGCTCGTTCAAGTCGATGGCGACGCATATCGTGCTGGCCTTTTTCCTCTGCGTGGTCGGCGAGGTAAAATTCGTGATTCTGCTGTCGCCGTTCTTACTGGCACTGCTGTGGATCATGCCCGCTTACGTTAGCGGTATCAGTAAAGTCACCCTGCGCTCATTGATGATTATCGCCGCCGGCATGGTGGTATTAATTTTTGCCGCTATCACTATTCTGGCGTCCAACTACTCGTCGGCCTTCGGCGGAGATCCGACAAAAAGCGCGCTCTCGGTATTTATCGATTCCCTCGGCTATATCTTTGATACCAACTACATTATGGAAAGCGGCGAGCTCGGCCGATTTACCACTATTTTCTTCTGGCTCCAGCATAACGAACTTTTTGGCCCCGGCGGAATGCTGTTTGGTTACGGTCTGAACGCCACCAACAGCGGCAGTACCGTCTCCCCCGGCTATATTGGCGCCTGGTATCACCTTATTCTCGATTCCACCGCGCTGAGCATGCTGCTGTGGGAAGTCGGTATTATCGGCGTGATCTTATTTATCGCCATGATTGCTTCTATTCTCGTCGGTATGCGGCCGAAAGAGACCTTTTCCCGCTACGATCTTAAACGTGAAGATTTACAGCTGCTCAGCTCCGCGCCTGCATTTTACGTCTTTGCCATTGGCTGTTTGCTCAGTCTTCCCTACAGCCAGATCCTGATGATCATTCCCATGCTACAGTTTTTATTATGGCTGGCCCTCGGGGCGCTTATTGTCATTCATCGTTCTGTCCGTCTGAATTCCGGTACCCAATATGAATAAAACGCCATCAATTACCGTCAGCATTAAAACCCTCAACGAAGCGCAGGGTATTGAAAAAACGATCGACAGCGTCCGCAAGCAATTGCAGCCTTATCCGCATCAAATTATCGTCGCCGATAGCCTGTCCACCGACAATACCCGGGAGCTGGCCGTCGCCAAAGACGCGATGGTGGTCTGCCTCGATAACGCGAAAGATCGCTGCTGCGGCGTGGGTCATCAGCTGGGCTGGTTGTTCAGCGAAGGGGATTACCTGCTGCTGCTGGATGGCGATATGGAGCTGGAGCCGGGTTTTCTCGACACCGCGGTGGCTTTTCTCGAAACGCATCCCGAATATGCGGGCGTGGCGGGCAGCGTCGAGATGGATGACGCCGCTAACTATGAGTTTAAATCGCGCAAGCAGCGTCTGCATCTTATCTATCCGCAGGGCGATACCGATCATCTTGGCGGCGGTGGGCTCTATCGCCGTTCAGCAATCGAGAAAATAGGCTATCTGACTAATCTGAACCTTCACGGTTATGAAGAAGCTGAACTGGGGATCCGTTTGCAGGCCGCGGGCTATAAGCTCCATCGTCTTGCCGCACCCTATTTTAGCCATGCATCCTATACCATGCCGACCTTCAAAATGCTGGCCTATCGCTGGAAGAACGGCTTTTTATGGGCGCCGGGTGAGCTATTACGCAACTGCTGGGGAAAAAAGCATTTCCCCGCCGCGCTTAAGATTGTTCGCAACGAACTGATATTCACGCTGTATATCCTGATATTGATTATTTGCCTGCTGACGTTCAATCCCGGAGTGATTATCATCGCCCTGCTTCCGCTGCTGGCGTTTATCGCGCTGAAGGCGATTAAAAATAAATCGCTGCGCGACGGCGTCCAGAGCGTGATCAATTTATCGTTATTTTCCGCAGGCATGGTGCGAGGCGTCATTAACCCCGTTCGCGATCCGCTGAAACAGCCCGCCGTGACCGTCTCTAACCCAAAACATATCCAGACAGAACATGAAAATATTATTCGTTAATAAATTCTTCTTTATTAAGGGCGGAGCGGAAACCGTTTTTTTTCAGGAACGAGACGCCATGCTGCAAGCCGGCTATCAGGTTGTCGACTTCAGCATGCAGCATGCGGAAAATAAGCCTTCGCCCTGGGAGAATTTCTTCGTACATAACGTGGATTATCATCAAAGCCATGGCCTGACGGGTAAGCTCAAAGCGGGTATCGATTTTATCTACAACGCCGAGGCCTGCAATAAACTCAATACGCTGCTGCTGGAACAGCGCCCGGATATTGTGCACTTTCACAATATCTATCATCAGCTGACGCCCGCATTGATTGGCGTCGCTAAACGCTTTGGCTGCAAAACGGTACTGACGGCGCACGATTATAAAATCGTTTGTCCATCTTACACCATGCTGCGCGATGGCCACGTCTGCGATGACTGTCTTACCGGTTCGGTGAGCAATGCCTTTCGCCATCGCTGCCAGCAGGGAGACACCTTTAAAAGCCTGCTGCTCTCGCTTGAGGCCTACTGGCAAAAGTTCGCGCAAAATTACGCCATGCTCGATTGCATTATCGCTCCCAGCGAATTTATGCGTCAGACGCTGCTGCGTAAATTACCCAGGTCGCGGATCGATGTGATCGTCAACGGTATTGATGCCAGCACCACGGTCCCGGGCGATACTGCGGGGGATTATTTCCTCTATATCGGCCGCTTGAGCCGTGAGAAAGGCGTGGCTACCCTGGCGCTGGCGCAGCAAAAAATGCAGCAGTCCATGCCGCTGAAAATCGTCGGCGATGGCCCTCTCGGCAGCGACCTGCGCGCCCGCTTTAGCGGTCCGGAATTTCTCGGCTATATGCGCCATGGAGAAGCGCTCAACGCGCTGATTCGCGGCGCGCGAGCGGTGATCGTCCCTTCCGAATATTATGAAAACTGCTCGATGTCGGTGCTGGAGGCGATGGCGTTCGGCCGCCCCGTCGTCGGCGGCAATATCGGCGGTATTCCGGAGCAAATTCGCGATGGCATTGATGGCTATCTGGTGGAACCAGGAGATGCCGACGCGCTGGCGCGCATCATGGATAGCCTGGCCGCCAATCCTCAGCAGGCGCGTGAAATGGGCATTAACGCACGCCAGCGGTTAGAGGATAAATACGATCTCGCCCGGCATATGCAGGTTCTGCAGGAACTCTATCAGCAGCTTGTGGGGGAAGCGAAATGAAGCTTAAAGTGACGGTGCTCGGCACCCGCGGTATACCGAACGTCCAGGGCGGCGTGGAGACCCATTGCCAGAATTTGTATCCCGAAATCTATCAACAGAATCATGCTGATATCTGCGTCATTGCCCGCTCGCCGTACGT
Source organism: Klebsiella sp. K5-306 (assembly GCF_051835185.1). Lineage (NCBI taxonomy): Bacteria > Pseudomonadati > Pseudomonadota > Gammaproteobacteria > Enterobacterales > Enterobacteriaceae > Klebsiella > Klebsiella sp. K5-306. The sequence goes on along the minus strand of NZ_JAIFJY010000013.1, from coordinate 44,284 downwards.
CGACTACCGCCGTAGCGAATATAAAGGCGTACAGCTGAAAAGCCTGTGGGCGCCCAAAAGCCGCAAGTTCGAAGCCATTATTCACTCTACGCTGGCCGCCTTCAGTACCCTGTTCGACGGTTCAAATGTCGTGCACGTTCACGCGGTCGGGCCTGGCCTGGTGGTCCCGCTGCTGCGCCTGCTCGGCAAACGCGTCGTTTTTACCCACCACGGCCCGGACTATGACCGGCAGAAATGGGGGAAAATGGCGAAGGAGATGCTGCGCCTCGGTGAAAAATGGGCGGTGAAATATGCCAACGAGGTCATTGTTATCTCGGAAGTGATTAATACGTTGATTCAGACCAAACATGGCCGTTATAACGCGAACGTGATCTATAACGGCGTGCGCCAGCCGCAGCTTCCCGCCGAAGAGGCCCGGCAGGCCACGTTGGATCAGTACTCTCTCAAAGCCGGGCAATACGTTGTCGCCGTCGCCCGCTTTGTTGAAGAAAAAGGGCTGCACGATCTGATTGCCGCCCACAAAGCCGCCAACTGCTCGCAGCCGCTGGTGCTGATTGGCGATGCCGATCATCCGGATGAGTATAGCGAGCGGCTGAAGAAACAGGCGGCCGCTACCCCGGGGGTGATCATGACCGGTTTTATTAGCGGCGATCCGTTGCATACCCTGTTCTCACAGGCCGGGCTTTTTGTTCTACCGTCTTACCATGAAGGGCTGCCTATTGCCCTGCTGGAGGCCATGTCCTGGTCACTGCCGGTTATCGTCAGCGATATCCCCGCTAACCTGGAGATTGGCCTGCCTGCCGGGGACTATTTCCCGGCAGGTGATGTCGCCGCGCTGGCGCAAAAGTTGCAGTCCTGGAGCGGCGAGGAGACCGTGGATTACAGCCAGTTAATGCCCAAATACCGCTGGCCGGACATTGCAGCGAAAACGGCTCAGGTCTATCAGCGATTAACGAATAAGAGTCAACCGTGACAAAATCAACATCCGACCTGGTCATCGAGCGCTTTTATTCCGCGCTTGACCCGGAAACAGAAGCCTCATTAACGCCGGAGCAGAAACGCGGTATCGAACAGGCGCTGGTGAGATCGAGCCTGGCGTCGCGCCATCGTATCGACTTTCGCCATAGCTTTCCGTTTCTGCATCGTCGCTATTTTGTAGTCTTTTTATGCGGTCGCGATCTGCGCAAAATTCCGCGAGAAAGCACGCTGCTCGGGCGTATATTTTCCACCCTGGCGATTACGTTTGCCGTACTGTTTGCCATTCTTGCCGTGCTGCTGGCGCTCTATATGCTTAAATCTGCGCTGGGTATCGATGTGTTTAAGAACTTCCACGTGGGTATCTGGACGTGGTTTGTAAACCTCCACGATAAAGTGAATTAACGATGAGCTCTTTTTCACTGCGCCGCGCCGCGCTGCTTTTGGCGCTACTGCTGGCCGGAGCCATACCCTCTGCAGCGGTACTGGCTGAACGTACGGTTGTCACCCCGCCGGCCTTCACCGGTCTGTTAACGAATCCTGGGATCGGCGTGGCCAGTTTCCACGATGGTTATGGTCAGAAGCCCTCTCTGAAAGAGTATCCGGACACCGGATTTGAATACGATCGCTTTTACTGGAGCGATCTGGAGCCTGAAGAAGGCGTCTATAATTTTGCGCCGATCGATCATGCCTTCAGCGTCGCCGCCCAACATCAGCCGGCAATGAACGTCGGATTACGTTTCATGGCGCTCGATGAGCCACAATCAGGCTCGAAAATCCCCGCCTGGCTTATCGCCAAAGGCATTCAGGGACAATGGGTCGAAAATGGCAAAACCTTTGTCCCGGATCTCAGCGATCCGACTTTTATCGCCTATGCGCAAAAGCTGCTTAACGCCCTCGGCGCGCGTTATGACGGCAATCCTGAACTGGCGTTTGTCGATATCGGCATGGTGGGTTCCTGGGGCGAATGGCATAACTCCAATTTCCCTGACGTCGCGCCGTTGATGGAAAAGTACACTCCGCAACAGCTCAATCGCTACGTTGATATGCACTTCAGCAGTTTCCCGAAAACGCCCAAAATTATGTTAATCAGCGGCGGCGACTCGCTGGCCTGGGCCAGCCAAAAAGGCGCCGGATGGCGCGCGGACTGCTGGGGAGACTGGCATAACTTTTCCCCGGAGTGGAGCCATATGCGCGATGACTATCCTCAACGCCTGGCCGCAGCGCAGACGGCGTGGGCCGGTTTTAACACTGGCTGGCAGCACGCTCCCGTTAGTCTTGAAATTTGCGGTTATATGGCGGAGTGGGAAAGCGTTCAGCACTATACCCGCGAGGAGGTTCAGGCCAGCTTTGACTGGGCATTAGCGCAGCACGCCAGTACCCTGAATCTGAAATCGCGTCCGGTACCGGCCGCCTATCGCGATATCGTTGATAACGCATTATTGCGTATCGGCTATCGCTACCGGGTGAGCCGGCTGGAATTTGATACGCCCGTGCGTAGCGGCACTCCGCTTACGCTGAATGTTACCTGGCGTAACGACGGCGTCGCTCCAGCCTATCTCCCGTGGCTTGTACAGTGGCGAATAGTGAATGATGCGGGTACGACGATGACGCAAGTCCGTACGTCGGACGATGTTCGCCAGTGGCTGCCCGGCGACCATCAAAGCAACGTCACGCTGCCGCTGCCTGCGGGCCTGCCTGACGGCCAGTACCGCCTGGAAGCGGCGCTGACCAACCATCAAAATCTACCGCGTATACAACTTGCTAACGAAGGTCAAACCGGTGACGGATGGTATTCACTGGCTTCGTTTAACCTTAAGGAATAACCATGTTTGAGGCTATCAGGCTGGTCGGCCGGGAAATCAAATCCTGCGGCGGCATTAAAGCGAAAATCGCGCTTCTGCTCTATCGTCTGGCAACGCTCTACCGCAGTCGTAACCCGCTGTGGAAGATCTGCGCAATTCCCTTCGTTATTCTCAATATCGTGATTAACGAGTGTTTATTTTGCATTGAGCTGCCGTGGCGAGCGCGCATTGGATATGGGCTGAAGCTGTTTCATCCGCACTGCATCGTTATTAATCGGGGAACGATCATCGGCCAAAATTGTACTCTGCGCCAGGGGGTCACTATTGGCAGCGTGACCGATAGCCAGGGTCAGGAAGGCAACAGCCCGCGAATCGGCGATAACGTAGAATTTGGCGCCCACGCCGTGGTGATCGGCGCGGTCACGCTGGGCGATAACGTCAAAGTCGGGGCAGGCACGGTAGTGACCAAAGATCTGGCCGCAGGCATGATTGCCGTCGGTCAACCCTATCGAGTATTAAACGGCAATTAGCGTGGGTTTGCCTGGGGACAAAACCCACGCTGGTAGAAACGCGGGTTTTATTGCTAGCCGGATGGCAACAGAAGGTTGACTTTTAGGCTCTCAGCTTAACCGGCTCGCTAAAATCATCAGCAGGTTCCAGTTTAAGGTTAAACGTTGCCAATAGCGCTTCGGCTCGTTGGTGAAAATCGCGCAGCGTCTTTTCGAGCTTTTCGGTGACTTCAGGATCGTCAATCGCGACCGGACGCCAGTCGCCTTCTTTATCGAATAATCCAAACTGGTAGCTATAGGTGAAGCGCGATGCCTGCGCTTCCATCTCCATCCACCATCCCCAGAACTCGCGTTTTTCAGGCGCCGGTTTTACGTTGACGCAAACTGCCAGGCAATCGAAAAAGAAGCGGTTGTCTTCACATTGCTCCTCACGGATGTAAGGGCCTAGCGCCGTGAATTTCTTAATCAGCTTACTCTTTAGGTGTCCACTCGGTAACGTCATTGCAATCTCCTTTGGTGATGCCATGACGTTACCAAATCGATAGAATTTAGCAATATATTAACTAAATCTATGGCTAATCCAGCGGGCGATCTGCCGCAGGGCGTGATCGAAATTGCGATAAACCGGATTGAACGGGATCTCCAGCAGCTTGCCGTCGGATGAGGATGAAGTGATCAATCGCGACTCCTCTTCCGGGCTGAACGGATCGTCTTTCCAGAAGCCCGAAAGCATTGGCGTAGGGCAGCGGCGCCCCAGCAGTCCCTGAACCTTTAGGGAGTAGCGGTTAAGCTCCACGCGCAGCGCTTCGTCGGAAGCATCGTGCATTCCCAGACGCGAAGCCAGAACGTCAAGATACATTTCCGGCACCCGTCCCTGATGCAGCGGATCCACCAGCAGGCCGTGCACCACCGGGCCCAGGCAGGCAACCGCCTTCAGGCGCTGAGATTCCAGATAGCCCAGCCGTACGGCAATGTTGGCGCCAAAACGGAAACCAAAGGCGGCCACGCGGGTATGATCGACCCATGGCACATTGACCAGATGCTGCAGCACATACTGGTGCAGCATACTGGTATCCTGGGTCAGCTTGCATTTTGACGAGAAACCAATTGAAGGCATATCCACGGTCAGCATAGCGATGCCCAATGGCGCAAAATAGTTCTCATACAGGTTGTAATAATCGGTCTGGAGCGCGTCAAGGCCGCCGCACATCAGCACCGTCGGGAACGGCCCCTCGCCTGGCGGCATATGCAGGAACCCGGTGATCGGCGCCGCGCCAGGGATGGAAAACTCCAGCTCGCGCAGCTTGCCGGGCAGCCGCTGAGCCGCCTCTTCGTAAGCCCGGTATGCCAGCACCTGCGCCTGTTCCGCCAGCTCATCGCCTTTAATGTGCGGATAGGCGGCAATGCTGTACAGGTTTGCCGCATGCAGCCAGTGGCGGCCGCTGATGAGCAGATCCTCTTCCTGGCCGGCCTTTTGCTGCCAGTCCATCGCCTGTTTCGCCCATTCAAAGATCCAGTTGCCGCCGCGATAGCCGACAACCGTATCGTAAAGCTCCGGATCGGTTCGCTCCGCATCGCTCATGACGATGCGCGCCTGCACGTCGAGGATTTCCTGCGGCGTCACGCCACGCCAGATCCACATCAGGCGATTAATCAATCGATACCAGTGATCAACGTTATTGCCGCTGAGCGCGGACTGGATCGGTTGCTGCGCTCCGGTATTGAACCGGCGCACCAGCGTAGAGGTTTCCGGATGTTTGAATCGGGGTTTAAACAGCGTTTCGCTAAGGTTAGCCTGGGACATGTGCAGCCTCCATCATGTTGCCACTGAAGCTATTGTAACCTGCGCAAGGGTAAAAAAAACCACGCCCGGCAAAACCGGGCGTGGTAATTAGCATTTATGCGGGAAATTAACGGCCTGCGATAGGCGGTACGAACACCACGCCCATATCCCACGGCTGTTCAATCCAGGTATCCTGCGGAATATCAATAACATAATCGTCAACCAGCGGACGGCCGGCCGGTTTTGCGAAAATAGTGACAAAATGCGCTTTAGGATACATTTCGCGGATAGCAACGGCGGTACCGCCGGTATCGACCAGGTCATCGATAACGATGAAGCCTTCGCCGTCGCCTTCTGCACGTTTCAGAACCGTCAGCTCACGCTGGTTATCGTGGTCGTAGCTTGAGATGCAAACGGTGTCAACATGACGAATACCCAGTTCACGCGCCAGTAGTGCTCCCGGTACCAGACCGCCGCGGCTAACGGCAATAATGCCTTTCCACTGTTCAACCGGCAGCAGGCGGGTTGCCAGCTTGCGGGCGTGAATCTGCAACATGTCCCAGGTGACGACGTATTTTTCGCTCATGTGAAGTGTCCCAGCCTGTGTAATACGGCTTAAATAATGTTCGAGGGGGAAAATGGTTGCGCGAGATTATAGAGATCTGACGCGCTAAAAACCAGCGTTAAGCGGCCACGACGACTCTTTTTACGTGGTTTACACTACCAGAGTACGCGGAAAGTGGTATTCTCAACCCCATCGCGCAAGCCCGGGCTTGTAGTGTATTTGATTGCTAACCCTCGATCTGCAAACGACTTTTGCAGATGATTGTAAGGAGACTCATCGTGTCTGAACTGTCTCAATTATCCCCTCAGCCGCTGTGGGATATTTTTGCCAAAATCTGCTCTATTCCCCACCCGTCCTATCACGAAGAACAGCTCGCTGAGCACATTATGGGCTGGGCAAAAGAAAAAGGCTTACATGCGGAACGCGACCAGGTTGGCAACATTCTGATTCGTAAAGGCGCCACTGCCGGTATGGAAAACCGCAAACCGGTAGTGCTGCAGGCGCACCTCGATATGGTGCCGCAGAAAAACAACGATACCGTTCACGACTTCACTCAGGACCCGATTCAACCTTACATCGACGGCGAGTGGGTCAAAGCGCGCGGCACGACTCTGGGCGCCGATAACGGTATCGGCATGGCTTCCGCGCTGGCGGTGCTGGCTGACGACAACGTTGTTCATGGCCCGCTGGAAGTGCTGCTGACCATGACGGAAGAAGCCGGTATGGACGGCGCCTTTGGCCTGCAGCCCAACTGGCTGCAGGCGGATATCCTGATCAACACCGACTCCGAAGAAGAGGGTGAAATTTACATGGGCTGCGCGGGTGGGATCGACTTCACCTCTGACCTGGCGCTGACCCGTGAAGCCGTTCCGGCCGATTTCCAGAGCTTTAAGCTGACCCTTAAAGGGCTGAAAGGCGGCCACTCCGGCGGCGAGATCCACGTCGGTTTAGGCAATGCGAACAAACTGCTGGCACGCTTCCTGGCGGGCCATGCTGAAGAGCTCGATCTGCGCCTGGTCGATTTCAATGGCGGCACCCTGCGCAACGCCATCCCGCGCGAAGCGTTCGCGACGGTAGCCGTAGCCGCGGACAAAGCGGAAACGCTGAAAGCGCGAGCGAATGAGTACCAGGAGATCCTGAAAAACGAGCTGGCGGCTAAAGAGAAAAATCTCGCTGTGCTGCTGGAGTCGGCGGAAAATGGCCAGCCTGCGCTGACGACTCAATCTCGTGATACCTTTGTGCGCCTGCTTAACGCCACGCCGAACGGCGTCATCCGCAACTCTGACGTGGCAAAAGGGGTGGTGGAAACCTCTCTGAACGTCGGCGTGGTGACCATGACCAGCGACAACGTGCAGATTCACTGCCTGATTCGTTCGCTGATTGACAGCGGTAAAGATTACGTCGTGAGCATGCTGGACTCTCTGGGCAAGCTGGCCGGTGCGAAAACCGAGGCCAAAGGCGCCTATCCAGGCTGGCAGCCGGACGCCAACTCTCCGGTGATGCATCTGGTACGTGAAACCTATCAGCGTCTGTTCAACAAAACGCCGAATATCCAGATTATCCACGCGGGCCTGGAGTGCGGTCTGTTCAAAAAACCGTATCCGGAACTGGATATGGTTTCCATCGGGCCAACCATTACTGGCCCTCACTCTCCGGATGAACAGGTGCATATCGAAAGCGTGGGCCAGTACTGGACGCTGCTGACTGAGCTGCTGAAATCCATTCCGGCGAAGTAAGACAACAAAGGCCCACTCCTCAGGAAGTGGGCCTTTTCTTTATAACGACTCGCTCATTAACGCCCGCTAAACGTTCGCAGCGGATTGCCGCGCTCAATCTGATGATGGAACATTCTCCGCTCAGACTTCAACGCCGCACTCTCATTCTGCCGCTGCTGTTCCAGCTTCCAGGCAATCAGCAGACGCGCCAGCCGTTTGTTCGCATGCTGACTCCGCTCCAACTGCACCTTTACGCTGATGCCGCTTGCCGTATGAATGGCGCGCACCGCGGAATCGGTCTTGTTCACGTGCTGCCCGCCAGGTCCGGAAGAGCGCAGCGTTTCAAAGCGGATCTCGCTGGAGAGCATCTGTTCATCGCAGGAAAAGCGCCCTACGCCAACATACCAGTTTTTGCGCCCGTGATGCGGCCTGAACGGACTGGAAAAGACCCATTGTAAAGTGCCGCACCAGCTTTCGCTGAAAGCAAACGCGCCGTCACCATCCAGCGAAAGCAGAACAGAACGCAGGGTGCCGGCATGACGTCCTGGCTCACTTTCCAACAGCGTCAGGGAAAGCCGCCGCTCTGCGGCTTCCTTTATGAGCCGCTCCAACGTCAGTTTCACCGCCAGACAGCATTCATCCGGCCCCTGAGCGGAAGAGAGTTGCAATAAAATCATGCGCTTTTCCCTCCGCTGGTTTTCAGCGTCAGCAGTGGACGCAGACGGGCGATCGGTTCGACCAGTCCGGCCTGCACCAGACAGTTAAGTACGCTTTCAACGGATTTATACGCCTGCGGCGCTTCTTCATAGATCAGCTGACGATCGCGGCAGATCACCCTGCTTCCCAGCTCGGTGCGCGCCAGCTGAGCCGGCGTATATTTGCCGGACAGGCGCCCTTTGCATTCGGTTCGCATCCATTTCCGCCCGGCGCCATGCGCCAGCGAATGCAGGGTCTCCTCGCGGGTAACAGGCTGCACCAGCCAGCTGTGGTCGCCGCGAGATCCCGGGATTATCACCAGGCCCCGGTCGTCCGGCGTAGCCCCTTTGCGATGCAGCCAACCCTGCAGCCCGGCAACAGAACAGGACTCGACAAAGTTATGCGCGATATCCAGTACGCTCCGTCCGTCGGCCCGTATCTGTTGCAGGATGCGGGTGGCAATCAGATGACGATTCACGCGGGCAAAAGCCAGCGCATCATCATGTTCTGCCAGATAATCCCGAGCCGCAGCGCTACCTTCCGCCAGGCCATCGTGCGAAAAAGCCGCAATATGGCGCTGCAGTATGGATTGCCCGAGGCCGCGCGATCCGCTGTGCGCCAGCAGCAGCAGGTGCTGAGCATCAAGGCCGGCCTGCTGGAAACGGTCGTTATCCACAACCTGCTCCACCTGCTGCAGTTCAGCGAAATGGTTACCGCCGCCAATCGATCCCAGGGCGCTGCGCCAGGGATGGGTCAACAAATTTTCCGGCAGATGCTCGTCCAGCCAGCTTGCTTGCGCAACGTCCCCCATAGCGGACAGTTTCTTCTCAAACTTATCCGCATTGTATTTTCGCGCGAGGATATCCGTTTGCCACAGCGCCATGCCGCAGCCGATATCGTTACCCACCAGTGCCGGGTAGAGATGGCCCAGCGAGAAGAAGGCTGCGCCGATGGGATAGCCGCGCCCGGGATGTAAGTCTGGCATTCCCACCACGCGCTGCATGTGGGGTAAATTTGCCGTCGTGTGTAATTGTTGGATCGCTAAACCTTCGATCCACAGATCGTCTGAACGAATATAAGAAATAGATTCAGACGTATAATGAACATTATTGCCCATATACCAATCCATATTAAAAAATAAATAAAGGATGTGGCAGACGTTACCAGGGCAAAAAAGAGAGTTATTCCTGGGAAGGCCTGCAAAGTGCGTTCTGGAAATCTGTATTCATGGTGAACCTCCTTTGCAGTTAATAAATAGGTGAAAGTGCGCGTATAGTAATCAGGCGTTAAATCTATTGCAAGCCGATTTGCCGCCGCATCAAATAATTAAGAAAACGTTCACCCCGCGCCTCCACTTCCTGTGGCTGAATAACCGTGAAGCCATGACGCGCAAAAAAGGGCTTTGCCGTAATACTGGCCTCTACCGTATAAATGCGCTCAGGAAGCTGCCTCAATAGCGTATTGAGCAGCGCGCTGGCGACGCCCTGGCGGCTATAGTCGGGAGAAACGAAGAGTAAATCGATATAGTCATCTACGGCGGTAATAAACCCGACCGGCGAGGCATCATTTATTGCCACCAGTACGCGTGACGCCGCGAGTTTTTGCCGCCAGCGGGCTTCATCAACCTGCGCCCAGGCGGCAATTTGCCGGGGGGAATAATCGGCGCTGGCTGTCTCTTTAACGGCGCGTAAAAATAGTGCGCATAGCGCCGGAAAATCCCGCTCTTCGTACATTCTTATTGTTAACATTGTTACAGTCCCAAAACGAGTTGTCGCTCCAGCTGCGGATCAAGCAGAGTCACATGTAGCCCCACCAGCCTGACTCCCCGACCTCCGCGCCGCTCGTGCCAGGCTTTATGCGCGGTGGAAATCAAATCATCTTTATTCAGCCGGGGCCAGACATGCTCCTGGGTCGTGAGCTGGAAATCATTAAACTTCAGCTTGACCCCCTGGCGAGCAATCCGCAAATCCGGTTTAACTTTCGCCAGGCGCCTTTCAAGTTCTGGATAGAGGTTCTCAATAATCGACTCACACTCCGCCCATTCGTGGATATCCTCTATCAGGGTTCGCTCAACCCCCACCGATTTGCGCTGGCGCTCGCTGCTGATTTCTCGTTCATCAATGCCGTGGCTGCGTTCCCACAATATTCGCCCGAATTTACCAAAGCGCTTGAGCAACATTGCCAGATCGCTGTTCTGTACATCTTCGCAGGTTCTCAGGCCCATGCTTTCCAGCTTCGCGGCGGAGACTTTGCCGACGCCCGGGATCTTCGACAGCGACAGCGTTTTGACAAACTCCGCTACCTGGTGCGGCGCAATGACAAACTGGCCGTCAGGTTTATTCAGATCCGAGGCGATTTTTGCCAAAAATTTTACCGGCGCAATGCCGGCAGAAGCAGTCAGATTGAGCTCGCGATGGATGGTCTCACGGATCTCCTGCGCCATCAGCGTTGCTGACCCCTGACAATGGACGCTGTCGCTGACGTCAAGATAGGCTTCATCCAGCGATAGGGGTTCGATTAACGAGGTATAGCGGGAAAAAATCTCCCGGATATGGTTCGAGGCCTCTTTGTAAGCGTCGAAACGGCCGGGAAGGAGCGTCAGGTGTGGGCAAAGTTTCAGGGCGGTGGCGGTAGGCATAGCGCTGCGCACGCCGAACTTACGCGCCGGATAGTTAGCCGTACTGATAACGCCGCGCTGTACCCGACTGCCGCCAATGGCGATAGGGATATCGCGCAGCGCCGGGTTATCACGCATTTCAACCGCTGCGAAGAAGCAGTCCATATCTACATGGATGATTTTACGCATAGCCAAACCTTAGACTGTACATGCATACAGTATAGCAAACTATGGCGAAATTTAATCTTTTTAAATCCACAACCTTAAAAAACGTGCTACAACATAAAAATGCAACAAATATGATTTATTTTTCATATAGTTATATTAATAAATAAGGTAAAACCCAATCATGAAATCAATAGTAACTGCGCTCGGTTTACTTATTGCCAGCAGCGCCTGCGCAGCACCTCAGCTTATTGCTCATCGCGGAGGTACCGGCGATGCCCCGGAAAATACACTTCCAGCAATAAAACTCGCCCTGGAAAATAAGGCCGAGGCGATCTGGATAACGGTGCAATTAAGCCAGGATGGCGTCCCGGTTTTATATCGTCCTGGCGATCTTTCCGCGCTGACTAATCATACAGGGAAAATCTCAAGCTATAGCGCAGCCGAACTGGCACGCATGGACGCGGGGTGGAAATGGGGCGATGAAACTCACCCCTGGCGCGGTAAAAATGCAACGATTCCCACGCTACAATCGGTGCTGGAACAGTGGCCGGAGACCTTCTTTTATATCGATATCAAATCGCCTGATGCCGACCCTGCGATAATGGCGGCTCGGCTTGGCGATGTGTTAAATAAAACCCATAGCCTCGCCCGCGTACGCGTGTATTCAACGGACGCTCGCTATATCGCAGCGCTACCAGAGTCAATTCCCCATTTCGTCAGCCGGGACGAAACGCGAACAAAGCTGGCGACCATTTCTCTTAGCCACCAGTGTCAGCCCACCAACTCACCAGGGGACGAGCACTGGTACGGCCTTGAGCTGAAACGCAAAGTAGAAGTCATCGAGAAGTTCACCCTGGGCGAAGGCGTATCGCCGGCCACACTCACCTGGGATAAAGAAGCGATGGACTGTTTCCGCTCACAGGGCAAAGCCCATATCATATTCTTCGGCATTAATAATGCTGATGATTTTCGTACGGCAAGCGAGCTTGGCGCCGACGGCGTAATGGTTGACTCACCGGCAAAAGCGAAAACGTGGTAAATCAAAAAAGGCCGCACGGTGCGGCCTGCTAGTTAAATGATGCGATCCTGATTGCGCTGCGCTTCGCGTGCCATGCGTTTTTTACGCGCATCGCAGGGCTCAGGGCAGTCGCAGACCTTTTCCAGACCCAGCGATGAGATCCCCCCGCAGCTGCCCTGGATAGTTTTTCGCTTGATCAGATACCCGAGCGACATTCCCAGAATAACCAGCGCGAAAATCACAAAGGTCGCGACAAATACCGTCAGCATCATTAGCCTCCAAAATCGTCGAGCATGATGTTTTCATCCTCAACGCCGAGATCTTTCAGCATTTTGATGACCGCGGCGTTCATCACCGGCGGCCCGCACATATAGAATTCACAATCTTCCGGCGCCGGGTGATCGCGCAGATAGTTTTCATACAGGACGTTGTGAATAAAGCCGGTATGACCGGTCCAGTTATCTTCAGGCTGCGGATCGGAGAGCGCCACGTGGAAGGTAAAGTTCGGATTTTCACGTGCCAGCTGCTCGAATTCGTCATCATAGAACATTTCTCGCAGAGAGCGCGCGCCGTACCAGAAGCTGATTTTACGCTTACTGTGCAGGCGCTTAAGCTGATCGAAAATATGCGAGCGCATCGGCGCCATCCCGGCACCGCCGCCGATAAAGACCATTTCAGCGTCCGTTTCTTTGGCAAAAAATTCCCCAAACGGCCCGGAAATCGTCACTTTATCGCCCGGCTTCAACGACCAGATATAGGAAGACATAATTCCCGGAGGCGCATCAGGTACCTGCGGCGGCGGGGTTGCGATACGCACGTTGAGCATGATGATGCCCCTCTCTTCCGGATAGTTAGCCATGGAGTAGGCGCGCAACGTAGGCTCTTTTACATCCGAGACATAGCGGAAGAGATTAAATTTATCCCAATCGCCGCGATACTCATCCGGAACGTCAAAGTCAGCATAAGCGACTTTGTGCGATGGACATTCGATCTGAATATACCCGCCTGCGCGGAACGGAACCGCGTCGCCGTCCGGCACGCGCAGCTTCAGCTCTTTGATAAAAGTGGCTTTGTTATCGTTCGAGATAACTTCACATTCCCACTTCTTAACGCCAAAAATCTCCTCCGGCAGCTCAATTTTCATGTTCTGCTTCACCGCGACCTGGCAGGCCAGGCGGCAGCCCTCTCTCGCCTCACGCTTGGTGATATGAGAAAGTTCGGTAGGCAGGATATCACCGCCGCCCTCTTTCACCGTCACCCGGCATTGGCCGCAGGAGCCGCCCCCACCGCAGGCCGACGAGACGAAGATTCCGTTGCTGGAGAGCGTATTCAGCAGCTTGTCACCCGCCGGAGTACGGATCTGTTTATCCGCTTCGTTATTGATTTCAATGACCACATCGCCCGCATTCACCAGCTTCGAACGCGCGGCCAATATCAGCCCGGATAGCACCAGGACGATCAGCGTGAACATCACTACGCCAAGAATTATTTCCATACTTTCCGCCCTTATAGCTGCACACCGGAGAATGACATAAAGCCCAGCGCCATCAGACCCGTGGTAATAAAGGTGATCCCTAACCCGCGCAGACCCGCAGGCACGTTTGCGTATTTCATTTTTTCGCGAATACCCGCCATCGCCACAATCGCCAGCAGCCAGCCGACGCCGGAACCAAAGCCGTAAACGATGGATTCGGTGAAGTTATAGTCGCGCTGTACCATGAAGGAGACGCCGCCAAAAATCGCACAGTTAACGGCAATCAGCGGCAGAAAGATCCCCAACGCGTTATAAAGCGTCGGGAAGTACTTATCGAGGATCATCTCCAGAATTTGTACCAGCGCGGCAATCACGCCAATAAAGGTGATGAAGTTCAGAAAGCTTAAGTCAACGCCTTCCACCAGCGCGCCATCGCGCAGCACCAGGTTATACACGAGGTTATTGATCGGTACCGCCAGTCCGAGTACGACCGTTACCGCAACGCCGAGACCGAAAGCGGTTGAGACCTTTTTCGACACGGCGAGGAAGGTACACATTCCCAGGAAGAAGGCCAGCGCCATGTTTTCAACAAACACGGCGCGGACAAACAGGCTAATGTAGTGAGCCATGGTCGGTTACTCCTTTTCCTGCTGTTCAGGCTTCCAGCTGCGCACCGCCCAAATCAACAAACCGATAATGAAGAACGCACTGGGTGCCAGAAGAAACAGACCATTTGGCTGATACCAGCCACCGTTCTGCACCGTTTCCAGCACGGTAATACCGAATAGCTTACCACTGCCGATCAGCTCTCTCAGGAAACCAACGATGATTAGGATCGCCCCGTATCCCAGACCGTTGCCAATACCGTCCATAAAGCTCGCCAACGGCGGCGACTTCATGGCATAGGCTTCGGCGCGCCCCATCACGATACAGTTAGTGATGATCAAACCGACGAAAACCGAAAGCTGTTTCGAGATCTCATAGGCAAACGCGCGTAGCACCTGATCGACGACGATAACCAGCGAAGCGATAATCGCCATCTGTACAATGATGCGCACGCTATTCGGAATGTGGTGGCGAATCATGGAGATAAACATGCTGGAGAATGCCGTAACCAGCGTCACCGCAATGGTCATTACAAAAGCGGTCTCCAGCTTGGTGGTCACCGCCAGCGCGGAGCAGACGCCCAGTACCTGCAGAGTGATAGGGTTATTAGCGATAAGCGGCCCCACCAGCACGCGCTTCATTTCTTTCATGTCGCCCAAATCAGCCATTATTCAGCTCCCCTTCTCGCACCTTTTGCAGGAATGGGCCAAAGCCCAGTTTGCCCATCCAGAAATCAAAGCTATGCTGCACGCCGTTTGACGTCAGCGTTGCGCCCGACAGGCCATCAACGGCGTGCAGGTCGCCAGGACGCGCGCCGCCTTTGACGATTCTCAGCGCAGGCATCCCTTTATCATCAAGCACCTGTTTACCGACGAACTGCTGGCGCCAGTTGGGGTTTTCAATTTCCCCGCCCAGCCCCGGCGTTTCGCCATGATCGTAATAAGTGATCCCTTTTACCGTACGGCCATCGGTTTCCAGCGCCACAAACGCGTACATCACCGACCACAGACCGTTGCCGTAAATAGGGAGTACGACTTCCTGAATCTGCTGTTTTTCATCACGCACCAGATATATTTCGGCGATATTACTGCGGCGTTTAATACCCGCCGGATCCTGGCTGGCTTCCAGCTGCAAGCTCTGCTGCGGATCTTTCAGGGCCTGGGCCTGATTAAATTTGCTCGGGTCTTTATCCAGCAGCTCCCCGCTAGCGAGATCGACTAATCGTGGAGAGATGCGGGCCTTAAAAATATCGGCCACTTCATCTGCGCTCATTCCCTGCTTCATCAGACCGGCAACCGCCAGGATATTGCGCTGTTTATCGAGAGCGCGCTGCTCCTGCTGGCGCGATTTTAGCCCCACGGCAGAACCGGCGACCACGATTGAGCAGACCAGACAAAGCACCAGCACCACCAGCAGCGTTTTGCCGATGCTATCGTTACTTTTATTCTCAGCCACGCGACTTCCTCCGCTTAATATTGGCCCGCACCACCAGGTAATCGAACAGCGGCGCAAAGAGGTTGGCGAAGAGGATCGCCAGCATCATCCCTTCCGGATAGGCCGGGTTGACGACGCGAATCAGGACGCACATCACGCCGATCAGCAGGCCGTAGCTCCATTTACCCTTATCCGTAAACGACGCGGACACCGGATCCGTCGCCATAAACATCATGCCGAAAGCAAAACCGCCGAGAACCAGATGCCAGTACCACGGCATGGCAAACATCGGGTTAGTATCAGAGCCAATGAAGTTAAACAGCGTCGCGGTAGCCACCATGCCGAGGAATACCCCAGCGACAATGCGCCAGGAAGCCACGCGACCGAAAATGATGATGGCGCCGCCGATCAGAATCATCAGCGTCGAGACCTCGCCAATCGAGCCCGGAATATTGCCGAGGAAGGCATCCATCCAGCTTACCGGCTGTCCGCTTGTGACATTAACCAGCGATTCACCGCCGCCGCTAGCCCACTGGGACAGCGGCGTCGCGCCGGAAAAGCCATCCGCTGCGGTCCACACAAGATCGCCGGAAATTTGCGCCGGCCAGGCAAAGAACAGAAAGGCCCGCCCCGCCAGCGCCGGGTTGAGAAAGTTACGCCCGGTTCCGCCAAAGATCTCTTTGGCCATGACGACGCCAAACGTGATCCCGAGCGCAGCCTGCCATAGCGGCAGCGATGGCGGTACAATCAGCGCGAACAGGATTGAGGTCACGAAGAAGCCTTCGTTTATTTCGTGCTTACGCACGATAGCAAACAGGACTTCCCAGAACCCACCGACAAGAAACACGGTGATGTAGATAGGCAGGAAAAATACCGCACCCAGCGTCATCATACTGAGCCAGCCGGCATCAGCGGTGAAGTTTACCCCCAGCCACTGGGCAATGCTGTAGTGCCAGTTCCCGGCGATGACCTGCTGCAGCTGTTCAGCGCTATATAATTTAGCCAGTGCCGGTATGGTCTGCAGACCAACGTTATACATTCCCCAGAACATCGCCGGGAAAACGGCGAACCACACCAGTATCATCATCCGCTTAAGGTCGATGGCGTCTCTGACGTGCGCCGCTCCGCGCGTCACCTGACCGGGTGTATAGAACAGGGTCGCCGTCGCTTCGAACAACGGGTAGTATTTTTCCAGCTTGCCGCCGTGCGTAAAGTGCGGCTCAAGTTTGTCAAACAGTTGCTTTAAGCCCATCACTTATCCTTCCTGCTCAATCTGGGTTAACACGCTGCGCAATGCCGGACCATATTCATACTTGCCGGGACAAACGTAGGTGCAAAGCGCCAGGTCTTCTTCATCCAGTTCCAGACAGCCCAGCGCCTGCGCGCTGTCGGTATCGCCCGCCAGCAAATCGCGCAGCAGCATGGTGGGCAGAATATCCAGCGGCATCACTCGCTCATAGTTGCCAATCGGTACCATAGCCCGCTCGCCGCCGTTGGTATCCGTCGAGAAATTAAATAGCTTACGCTTCAGAAAGTGGCCGACGGTGGTACGGGTAATGGAGAATTTATCTTTCCCCGGCATCACCCAGCCGAATAGCTCTTTCTCGCGCCCCTCTTTCACAACGCTTATCTGTAAATGAAAGCGCCCAAGGAAAGCATGAGGCCCGCGCGCATGGGTTCCGCTGAGGACTGAACCAGAGATAATGCGGTTTTCATCGTCCAGCAGCTCATCTTCAAGCAGTTCATCAAGGCTGGCGCCTAAGCAGGTCTTTAACAAACGAGGCTCTTTGACCTGCGGGCCGCCAAAAGCAACGATGCGTTCGTTGTACAACTCCCCTTCAAGGAACACTTTGCCGACGGCGATAACATCCTGATAGTTAAGATGCCAGACCTGCTTTTTCAGGCTGACCGGCTCAAGAAAATGAATGTGAGTCCCCGCCAGCCCGGCCGGATGCGGACCGGCAAACTGATTAAAGGTCACCTGGCCGACAGGATGTCCGCCAAGCTTGCCGCCGCCGGCCTGACACACGTGAACTTTACCGTCGGTCAACCGCGTCAACAGCGTCAAACCGGCGTCAAACGCTTCGCGCTGGGCCAGAATGATTGGCTGAGGATCGGCCGCCAGCGGATTCGTGTCTATCGCGGTGACAAAAATGGCCGCAGGAACGCTGCCCGGCGCAGGTATTTTACTGAAAGGGCGGGTGCGAAATGCCGTCCACAGCCCGGACTCCAGCAGCTGCTGCTGAACGCTCTCGCGCGTCAATCCGGCAAGCTCGGCTAATTCATAGCGGGGAAAATGAACGGACTCTTCGCCATCCACATCAATAACGACCGACTGCAGAACCCGGCGCTCGCCGCGATGAATGGCGCTGACGGTTCCACTCGCAGGTGCAGTAAAACGCACGCCAGGATTTTTTTTATCTTCGAACAGAAGTTGACCTTTTTGCACCCGGTCCCCTTCACGCACCGCCATTGATGGGCGCATACCGATGTACTCTTCACCCAACAGCGCAACGCGCTTGACCGCAGTCTTCGAAGAAATCTGCTGTGATGGCATGCCAGCTATGGGCAAATTCAGCCCTTTCGTGATTTTAATCATATCGTTAGCAGGTATCCGTTACTTAAACCCCGGTTTCGGGCCGAGGCCAGCATAATTAATGGAATATATGAGGAAGAAAGGAACATCATAGTCCTGGTGATTCACAAGACGGGAGAGAAGCATCCTTTCTTACCCTGAACAGTTAGCGGGCCAAGTGTAACATTTCGTGAGCGGCGCCTGTAGACAAACCGCCACTAAGTGGTTCTAAAATGCGAGCTATTACGCAAAGTTCTGACTGCGCTTTGCCCCAGGATTCGCTATAACGGAAAACTCAGACGTAAACGCAGCACGTCGTGCTTGCGAAAAAATGCCGTGATGCTAATGTGAGCGCTCTAAAACCAGAATACTCTGATTTCGGGTCTCTCTTGCCGTCCTGGCAATGTGGTTATTTGTTTTATCAAGGAACAAGTAGTATGCGCAAAATCGCATTATTTATTGCGATGCTTCTGTTGCCATGCGTTTCATTCGCAGGGCTACTTAGCAGTAACAGCTCGACAACGCCGATGAGCAAAGAGTATAAGCAGCAGCTCATGGGCTCGCCGGTCTACATTGAGATCTTTAAAGAAGAGCGCATGCTCGATCTTTACGTCAAGATGGGCGAAACCTGGCAGCTTCTCGACAGCTACCGCATTTGTAACTACTCCGGCGGTCTCGGGCCAAAGCAGCGTCAGGGCGACTTCAAAAGCCCGGAAGGTTTTTACAATGTTTCCCGTAACCAGTTAAAACCCGATAGTCGTTTCTATAAAGCGATCAATATCGGCTTTCCGAACGCCTACGATCGCGCGCATGGTTACGAAGGCAAATATCTGATGATTCACGGCGCATGCGTATCGGTCGGCTGCTACGCCATGACCGATACCGGCATTGACGAGATTTTCCAGTTCGTCACCGGCGCCTTAGTTTTTGGTCAGCCCAACGTTCAGGTGAGTATTTATCCTTTCCGCATGACCGATGCCAACATGGCGCGCCACAAGTTTTCCTACTTCGCGGATTTCTGGAAGCAGCTGAAACCCGGGTATGATTACTTCCGCCTGACGCACAAGCCGCCGGTGGTTTCCGTAGTCGATGGCCGCTACGTAGTGAGCAAACCGCTCAGCCACGAAGTCGTTCAGCCACAGCTTGCTTCAAACTACACGGTCCCCGAGGCAAAATAGCGCCCACTCGCCTGGCATGATTTTATGCCAGGTTTCGTTACCGGTCAGCGGCTGGGTGGCGATAACGGTGACCACATCATTCGGTGTGGTCTCGCGTTGAAAGTCAATCTCGACATCCTGATCCAGCAGCGTTGCTACGCCAAACGGCGCCCGTCGCGTAATCCAGTATAAATTCGTTGAGCAAAACGCCATGACGTAGCGCCCATCGGAGAGCAGCATGTTAAACACGCCTTTTTCACGCAGCTCCCCGGCGAGCGTGGCGATAAACCGGAAAACCTCAACCATGTCTCCCGGCATTTCCGGATAGCGTTCGGTGATGCTATGTAGCAGCCAGCAGAACGCCTTTTCGCTATCGGTTTCCCCGACAGGATACAGATTTCCCGTCTCGAGAGACTCATACCCCTCCAGCTGACCGTTGTGCGCATAGGTCCAGTTACGTCCCCAGAGTTCGCGGGTAAAGGGATGAGTATTTTCCAGCGCGACAATACCGCGGTTGGCCTGACGAATATGGGCGATAACCGAGCAGGATTTAATGGGGTATTCCTGCACCAGCTTAGCGATGGGCGATTGAAAGCTAGGCTGCGGATCTTTAAATGTGCGACAGCCTTTACCTTCATAAAAGGTAATTCCCCAGCCGTCCTTATGCGGCCCGGTTCCGCCACCGCGCTGAACCAGCCCGGTAAAGCTGAAACAAATATCAGTTGGCACATTCGCGCTCATCCCGAGCAGTTCGCACATAGATCACCTCATACCACTTACTGAAACATAAAAGGCGTTATTGGTGCTGTCAGTTTGGACACGGCCAGCGCACAGAAACCGGAGCGTACATCATGTACGTGAGGATGATTCGCTACGCTCACCCTCCGGGCCGCCCTGAAGGGCGTTCAAAACTCGGTGAGTTTTGTCTGAGCACTGACCGGGTTCAAAATGGCTAACAAAATAGCCTCTTAAGCTTTAACCATCTCTTTTTCGATCAGCATAATCAGGATATGAATCACTTTAATATGGATTTCCTGAATGCGGTCGGCATAACCAAAATGCGGTACGCGGATTTCAACGTCCGCAGAGCCTGCCATTTTACCGCCGTCTTTACCGGTCAGGGTAATAACTTTCATGCCCTGAGCGCGGGCAGCTTCGATCGCTTTGATGACGTTACCAGAATTTCCGGAAGTGGAGATCCCCAGCAGTACGTCCCCTGCACGCCCCACAGATTCCACATAGCGCGAGAAAACATATTCATAGCCAAAATCATTACTCACGCAAGAAAGGTGGCTCACGTCTGAAATCGCAATGGCCGGATAGCCGGGGCGATTTTCACGATAGCGCCCGGTCAGCTCTTCCGCAAAGTGCATCGCATCGCAGTGCGAACCGCCATTACCGCAGGAGAGCACCTTACCGCCGGCCTTAAAGCTATCCGCCAGCAGCACCGCTGCGCGCTGAATCGCATGGATATTGGCTTCGTCCTGCAGAAAATTGGCCAGCGTTTCGGCGGCTTCGTTCAGTTCGTTACGAATAAGATCCTGGTACATGAGGATAATCCTTCAGTATGGGTGGGATAACCCAGGCAGTTTACCGGATAGCCGGCGAAGCGAGAAGCCGCAGGCGCGGTTATCCTCTGGCGTTTTGCTTTTATGTGCCGCAATTCCGTACAACAATGTGAGCAAGGTTGTAATTATTTTGTAAACACATTGCTAAAACAAATTACATCCACTACAACCATATCATCACAAGTGGTCAGACCTCCTACAAGACAGGGAGCATTTCTCTATGATGATTTTGAGTATTGTTGCAACCGTTGTTTTACTCGGTGCGCTCTTCTATCACCGAATCAGTCTGCTGCTCAGCAGCGCGATTTTGCTGCTCTGGACCGCCGCGCTCGGCATTGCAGGGCTGTGGAATATCTGGCTGCTGGTCCCGCTGGCAATCCTTTTACTGCCGTTCAATTTTGCGCCGATGCGCAAATCTATGATTTCAGTGCCAGCCTTCCGCGCTTTCCGTAAGGTCATGCCGCCGATGTCGCGTACCGAGAAAGAAGCAATTGATGCCGGGACAACATGGTGGGAAGGCGATCTGTTCCGCGGCAATCCCGACTGGCAGAAACTGCACAACTACCCGCAGCCGCGCCTGACTGCCGAAGAACAAGCCTTTATTGACGGCCCGGTTGAAGAAGCCTGCCGAATGGCGAACGACTTCGAAATCACTCACGAAATGGCGGATCTGCCGCCGGAGCTGTGGGCTTATCTGAAAGAGCATCGCTTCTTTGCGATGATCATTAAGAAAGAGTACGGCGGGCTGGAGTTCTCCGCTTATGCACAGGCTCGCGTTCTGCAAAAGTTGTCGGGCGTCTCCGGTATTCTGGCGATTACCGTCGGCGTGCCTAACTCATTAGGCCCGGGCGAGCTGCTGCAGCATTACGGTACGGAAGAACAGAAAAATCACTATCTGCCACGCCTGGCTCGCGGCCAGGAAATTCCCTGCTTCGCGCTGACCAGCCCGGAAGCGGGTTCAGATGCCGGCGCGATTCCGGATACCGGCGTGGTCTGCATGGGCGAATGGCAAGGCCAGCAGGTGCTGGGTATGCGTCTGACCTGGAACAAACGCTATATTACGCTTGCCCCTATCGCCACCGTGCTGGGGCTGGCATTTAAACTCTCCGACCCCGACCGTCTGCTGGGAGGTGAAGAAGAGCTGGGTATTACCTGCGCCCTCATCCCGACAACCACGCCGGGCGTTGAGATCGGTCGTCGTCATTTCCCGCTGAACGTTCCATTCCAGAATGGTCCGACCCAGGGAAAAGATATTTTCGTTCCTATCGACTACATTATCGGTGGCCCGACCATGGCCGGCCAGGGCTGGCGGATGCTCGTTGAGTGCTTATCCGTAGGTCGCGGTATCACCCTGCCATCGAACGCCACCGGGGGCCTGAAGTCTGTCGCCATGGCTACCGGCGCCTATGCGCACATTCGCCGCCAGTTCAAAATCTCCATCGGTAAAATGGAAGGGATCGAAGAACCGCTGGCGCGTATTGCAGGCAACGCCTACGTAATGGATGCTGCCGCCTCGTTGATTACCTACGGCATTATGCTTGGCGAAAAACCCGCGGTACTGTCGGCAATCGTGAAGTACCACTGTACCCACCGCGGCCAGCGCTCGATCATCGATGCAATGGATATTACCGGTGGTAAAGGCATTATGCTCGGCAGCGGAAACTTCCTGGCGCGGGCTTATCAGGGCGCGCCAATCGCCATCACCGTTGAAGGCGCGAATATTCTTACCCGCAGCATGATGATCTTCGGCCAGGGGGCGATTCGTTGCCATCCATACGTGCTGGATGAAATGGCGGCGGCGCAGAATAACGACGTTAACGCTTTCGATAAGCTGCTGTTTAAACACATCGGCCACGTAGGAAGCAACAAGGTACGCAGTTTCTGGCTGGGCCTGACTCGCGGCCTTACCAGCAGCTCGCCGACCCGCGATGCCACTCGTCGCTACTATCAGCATATGAACCGCCTGAGCGCCAACCTGGCTCTGCTGTCCGATGTCTCAATGGCGGTACTGGGCGGTAGTCTGAAGCGTCGTGAAAGAATTTCTGCGCGTCTGGGCGATGTGCTGAGCCAGCTCTACCTGGCGTCGGCGGTCCTGAAACGCTATGACGATGAGGGGCGTAACGAAGCGGACTTACCGCTGGTGCACTGGGGGGTGCAGGATGCGCTGTATCAGGCCGAGCAGGCGATTGACGATCTGTTGGTGAACTTCCCGAATCGTCTGGTAGCGGGCGCGCTTCGCGTGGCTATCTTCCCGACCGGACGTCATTACCTGGCGCCTTCAGACAAGCTGGATCATAAAGTCGCGAAAATCCTGCAGGTTCCGAGCGCGACGCGTTCTCGTATCGGCCGCGGTCAGTATCTGACGCCGAGCGAGCATAACCCGGTCGGTCTGCTGGAGGAAGCGCTGCTTGATGTGATGGCGGCAGATCCTATCCACCAGCGTATCTGTAAAGAGCTGGGCAAGAATCTGTCCTTTACCCGACTTGATGAACTGGCCCGTAACGCGCTGGCAAAAGGGTTAATCAATCAGGACGAGGCGGACATCCTGGTCCGTGCTGAAACCAGCCGTCTGCGCAGCATTAACGTCGACGACTTCGCCCCGGATGAACTGGCGACCCGACCGGTAAAGCTGCCGGAGAAGGTTCGCAAGATTGAAGCGGCCTAAAACTAAAAAATAATCACATCACGATCGAGGCGGGCCTCCCGCCTCTCTTTTTTCTGGCAGTTCTCCATAAGCGATATCCCGTCCTGTCATTTCTTTGACAAACTATTCCGTGAGCCCTCCGCCTGCTGATATGGTGTTAAAGTATTTATCATTCCTTTCACAACGCTGGAGTTACCACCGTGCCCGGACTGAAAATTACCCTTTTACAACAACAGCTGGTGTGGATGGACGGTCCCGCCAACCTGCGTCATTTCGATCGTCAACTGGAAGGGATTACCGGGCGGGACCTCATTGTTTTACCCGAAATGTTCACCACCGGTTTCGCGATGGAGGCGGCAAAACAGTCGCTATCGCAAGAGGAAGTGGTTGCCTGGATGGGAGCTAAAGCCGCGCAAACCAATGCGCTGATTGCCGGCAGCGCGGCGCTGCAAACGGAACGCGGGCCCGTTAACCGTTTTTTGCTGGTGGAGCCCGAGGGTAAAATCCATTTCTATGATAAACGACATCTGTTCCGCATGGCGGATGAACATCACCATTACCAGGCGGGTAACGAACGGGTCATTTTTGCATGGCGCGGCTGGAGGATCCTGCCGCTGGTGTGCTACGACCTGCGCTTCCCGGTCTGGTCGCGCAATCATAACGACTACGATTTAGCGCTGTATGTTGCCAACTGGCCCGCACCACGCTCAACGCACTGGCAGTCGCTACTGGTGGCCAGGGCTATCGAAAATCAGGCTTATGTTGCCGGATGCAATCGCGTCGGTACCGACGGCAATGGCCACCATTACCGGGGCGACAGTCGGATAATTACGCCGCAGGGCGAAATTATCGCCACCGCCGAGCCGCATCAGGCCACTCGCCTTGACGCAGAGCTTTCATTGACGGCGCTGAACGAGTATCGCGAGAAGTTTCCAGCCTGGCAGGATGCCGACCCCTTCACGCTCAATTAAAGACCGCATATCAGGGAGCCTGTGCTCCCTTTCTTTATGCCTTAAACCCCCGCGATAACGCGCCCCTGAGACCCCAGAGAAAACTCACGCTACTCAGAGCAAAAGCGTTAATGCGGCATACCGCTCGCTGGCGAAAAGAGGAAAGAGTAATGATTCAGCAGGCTAAAACGACGAAAGCCTGAATCATTTCTGATTCAGGCTTTCTGAATAGTGGCGGAACGGACGGGACTCGAACCCGCGACCCCCTGCGTGACAGGCAGGTATTCTAACCGACTGAACTACCGCTCCACATACTGTTCCGTTGGGAACGAGGCGAATATTACGGTTTCCCCTCTACTCCGTCAACGCTTTTTCTTCATTTTTGAATCGCTTGCTGCAAAAATCACCCATCAGATTATTTTTAACGCATTTACTGCCCAATCATGCCCGCCACAGGCAGCTTCCGCCTTTCTTTTGTACCAGATCGAGGCGGGATTCATGGTTCACCAGCTCTTCATCAGTGGCATAAACTACGCGTAGCTTACTGGCTGCCCGGACAACGCGCTGTATTCCCGTATCTCCGGCCTGCCGCTGCCCTTCCCCTTCCATAGAGAAAGCCATCGTCGTCTGGCCGCCGGTCATCATCAGATAAACATCGGCCAGAATCTGGGCATCGAGCAGAGCCCCGTGGAGCGTTCGCTTGCTGTTATCTATTTCATAACGCGAGCAAAGAGCATCAAGGCTATTGCGCTTGCCCGGGAACATTTTACGCGCCAGGGCCAGGCTGTCGGTCACCTTGCAAAAAGTATCGGTCTTCGGAATACCGCGATTCAGCTTGCTAAATTCATAGTCCATAAAGCCGATATCGAACGATGCGTTATGGATGACCAGCTCCGCGCCGCGGATGTAATCGAGAAACTCATCGACAACATCGCCAAACACGGGCTTATCCATGAGGAATTCGTCCGCAATACCGTGGACGCCAAAAGCTTCAGGGTCCACCAGGCGGTCCGGCTTAAGATAGACGTGGAAGTTGTTCCCGGTCAGGCGGCGGTTGATCACCTCTACCGCGCCGATCTCGATTATCTTGTGCCCCTCATAGTGCGCACCAATCTGATTCATACCGGTGGTTTCGGTATCGAGAACGATCTGTCGTGTAATTGCAGTGCTCATAGCGGTCATTTATGTCAGACTTACCGTTTTACGTATCGATTTCAATTACAGGAAGTCTACCAGAGATGCTCAAACAGGTAGAAATTTTCACCGATGGTTCCTGCCTGGGCAATCCAGGCCCCGGCGGCTACGGTGCAATTTTACGCTATCGCGGAAAAGAAAAAACCTTTAGCGAAGGCTTTAACCTCACGACGAATAACCGCATGGAGATGATGGCCGCCATCGTCGCCCTCGAAGCGCTGAAAGAACATTGCGAAGTGATCCTCAGTACCGACAGCCAGTATGTGCGTCAGGGTATTACTCAGTGGATCCACAACTGGAAAAAGCGCGGCTGGAAAACGGCGGATAAAAAACCGGTCAAAAATGTCGATCTCTGGCAGCGCCTGGACGCTGCGCTGGGTCAACACAAAATAAAATGGGAGTGGGTCAAAGGCCACGCGGGGCATCCGGAAAACGAACGCTGCGACGAACTGGCGCGCGCGGCCGCCTCTCATCCCACCCGGGATGATACCGGTTATCTGGCAGAGCGCTAATTTTACCCCTTGCGCCACTGACGTGTGGCGCCCACCGCCTGCGGTATCCGTTTTTTTGCTTTGCCCGATTTCATCGGGTTTAGCGTCAAGGGGATCGTACGTTTACGGGCAATAATGAGCTGTAAACATCCTAAAGCAGGTAAATGGGTGCTGAGCATTTTCCCCCCGTGACGAGACCAGGGAAGGACCTGGTAGCAACCGTGATGCATCACTTCAAAATTCAGCAGCGCCAGCCAGTCCATCTGACGCGTTAAAGTAAACATGCGGCTGTTATAGGGGGGCTTATTGCGCAAGACCGGCACCAGCTTGCGTAATCCCATCAGGCTCATGGGGTTAAAACTGGTCAAAATGATCCAGCCATCGTCAATCAGCACTCGGTCTGCTTCCCGCAGCAGTCGATGCGGATCGCTACACCAGGGTAAGGTATGCGCCAGCAGGCAGGCATCAACCGACTTCTCGGCAAAAGGCAAATGCAGCGGATCGGCCTTTACCTGCACGGGATTACCCTGTAAAGAGACATTCACCTGGTGGGAAATCGCGCAGGACTCCGTATTGATTTCCGCGCTCAGATTGCCAATCTTAAGTAAATGAAAGCCATATAATTTAGCCAGCCACGGTTTCATCTGCCGTTCCAGCGATTCGCGGTAGTATTCGCCCCAGGGCATGCTGGACCAGTGCTCTGGCGCTGTAACTGTCTGAGGTATCCTTGCCGGCTTCATCGCAACCTTCCGCTACGCTTTAGAGGTAATTTATGAATCTTATCAGTATTCCCGCATTTCAGGACAACTACATCTGGGTTCTCAGTGAAGATAGCGGCCGCTGTCTGATAGTCGACCCGGGAGAAGCCGCGCCGGTGCTCGCCGCGATAGAACAAAACCGCTGGCAGCCGGAAGCCATCTTCTTAACGCATCACCATCACGACCACGTTGGCGGCGTAAAACAACTATGTGAAAAATTCCCGGCAATAGCGGTTTACGGACCGGCAGAAACCCAGGATAAGGGAGCAACCTGCATCGTAAAGGACGGAGAAAGCCTGTCCGTTTTGGGCCGCGAATTTTCTATTTTTGCTACGCCAGGTCACACTTTAGGACACATCTGTTTCTACAGTAAACCTTATCTATTTTGTGGCGATACAATGTTTTCCGGCGGCTGCGGCAGACTCTTTGAAGGCACACCAGACCAGATGTATCAATCATTTAACAAGATTAACGCCCTTCCTGATGAAACGTTAATATGTTGCGCACATGAGTACACTTTAGCAAATATGAAGTTTGCAATGAGCATCTTGCCCCATGATAAGGATATAAATGATTACTATCGCAAAGTTAATGAGTTACGCGCAAAAAAACAAAAGACACTACCCGTAACTCTGAAAAATGAACGTCGTATAAATTTATTTTTACGTACAGATGATCATGATTTAATTGAAGAAATAAACAAAGAAACAAATTTGCAACACTCTGTTCAGAGATTTGCGTGGTTAAGGTCAAAGAAAGACGACTTCTGAGATTTAATTCTTGTCTTCGGGGGACTTCACCGTTATCCTTGCTCGTCTTTTAAGCAACTATTGACACACACATGAAGGCACGAGCGATTTTACTCGCCTCTGTCCTGCTGGTGGGGTGCCAGGCGTCTAAGAACGATGGCACCGTACAACAGCACGCACAGAGCCTTTCTGCAGCGAGTCAAGGGGAAGCAAGCAAGTTCACAAGTCGAGCGCGCTGGTTAGATGATGGAACCTTCTACGCGCAAGACCAGGATCTGTGGACTTCGATAGGCGACGAGCTAAAGATGGGAATTCCGGAAAACGTCCGGATTCGCGAACAAAAACAGAAGTATTTAAGAAATAAGAGCTATCTCCACGATGTAACTTTACGGGCAGAGCCGTATATGTACTGGATAGCCGGGCAAGTTAAGAAACGTAACATGCCGATGGAACTGGTATTACTACCCATAGTGGAGAGCGCTTTTGACCCGCACGCAACGTCTGGCGCCAATGCCGCAGGCATCTGGCAGATCATTCCGAGCACCGGGCGCAATTATGGTTTGAAACAGACCCGCAGTTACGATGCGCGTCGTGACATCGTTGCCTCAACCACGGCAGCGTTAAACATGATGCAACGTCTGAACAAAATGTTCGACGGCGACTGGTTGTTAACCGTTGCGGCGTATAACAGCGGCGAAGGCCGGGTCATGAAGGCGATCAAAGCGAACAAAGCGCGTGGTAAACCCACCGATTTCTGGTCGCTGTCTTTGCCGCATGAAACCAAAATATACGTACCGAAAATGCTGGCCCTGAGCGATATCCTCAAGAACAGCAAGCGCTACGGCGTGAGGCTGCCGACGGCAGACGAAAGCCGGGCTCTGGCGCGCGTACGTCTCGACAGCCCGGTTGAGATTTCACAGTTAGCCGATATGGCAGGAATGCCGGTCAGCAAGCTGAAGACCTTCAATGCTGGCGTCAAAGGATCAACCCTGGGCGCGAATGGGCCAAACTACGTGCTGGTGCCGCAGAAGCACGCCGCACAGCTGCGCGAATCGTTGGCTTCCGGCGATATTGCAGCCGTGCAGCCGACGCTGCTGGCTGACAACAAGCCGTTAACCAGCCGTAGCTACAAGGTGCGTTCCGGCGATACGATTTCCGGCATTGCGTCGCGTCTCGGCGTATCAACCAAAGATCTGCAGCAGTGGAACGGTATTCGCGGTTCTAACCTGAAGGTTGGTCAGAATCTGGTGATTGGCGCAGGCAGCAGCGCCGAGCGTCTGGCTAACAACAGCGATAGCATCACTTATCGCGTGCGCAAAGGCGACTCCCTGTCGAGCATTGCGAAACGCCATGGCGTCAACATTCGTGATGTCATGCGCTGGAATAGCGATACCGGCAACCTGAAGCCCGGCGATCAGCTGACGCTGTTCGTGAAAAACAGCGACAGACCAGAATCCTGATGATTCATCAGGCATGATAAAGGCACCCATGCGGTGCCTTTTTTTATCCCGGCGTCAGGCCGCCTTGTGGGCCTCAAACATAATCGTATCGCTGGTGAACGAACCATCGTGCTGCAGGGCAAAATAGGCCTTAACCTCAGCCGATGCGCTCTCCTGATATAAGCGAATCGCTTCCGCCAGCGCCGCTGGCGTTCGCATGCGCGCAATCCATGAGCCAAACTCCAGCGGCAAGCGGTCGGTCAGCAGATGATTAATCACCAAACCCGCCTCACTCGTCATTGCCAGCCATTCGCCGCTGGAATAGTTGCGGACATGGGAAGTATCGCGCAGGGCCTCAACGGTCTGCAGCCAGACGTCGCGAACCGGATGCCCGGGCGACATCACATCCATAATAATCATTACTCCGCCCGGCTTCAGCACTCGCTTCACTTCACGCAGCGCCAGACCGACATCGTGCCAGTGATGCGCAGAATAACGACTGATCGCTACATCAAAGCTGGCGTCAGCGAAAGGCAAAGACTCGGCATATCCCTGCTGAGTGGTAATATTAGCAAAACCTTTATCACGTGCGGCCTGAGCCACAACGTCCAGCATCTGGCTGGATAAATCATACGCCGTCACCTGTGCAACCTGCCCTGCCGCCGCAAAGCTGGCGTGGCCGGCGCCGCATCCCATATCCAGCACGTGCGCTTGAGGAAAATCCGCCAGCCTTTCGGCCAGACGTTGCAGATCGCGCCCGGAGGCGTGTACGGCGCTGGTCAGGTAGGCGCTGGCCTGTGAGCCAAACTGCATTTCTACATGGTCATGATGAGAGCGTGTTGTCATTGCATTGTCCTTCGGTTTTTTTGAGTAATAAAGGCAGCACCATGCATACGCAGGCCTGCCCCGTGGCAGGCCTGACATACCTTAATTAATCAGGCTTGCCGGGACTGAATTCGACTAGTAGAGGGTTGTGGTCGGAGGCACGCGTCACCAGTACGGAAGCATCGTGTACGCTTAACCCACGATAGAAGACAAAATCAAGCGGGCGGCCAAACGTACGGCGGCGCTGATCGTCAGAGAAACGAACTTCGCGCAGCGACATTTCGCGCGCAAAGCGGTACAGGGCATTCATTCGCGGGCGGCTCCAGGCATTAAAGTCGCCTGCCATAATCACCGGCCCGCTGTGATGGGCGATCTGATCGCCAATCGGCAGCAGCTGCTTGCTGTAGACATCGACGCCAAGGCTGAAGTTAACCGCATGAATATTGACCACCATCAGCAGCCGGGAATCCGGTAACGGATACACGGTCACTAATGCCGACTTCGCCAACCGCAGGATAGGCTCGCGTTCACGCAGAGGACAACAGTAGATAGGATGCGCAGAGGCTAACGTCATCACGCCGGAAGGATGCTGGGGCAGCACCAGCGCCGGAACCTGATCCGCTGCAAGGTAGTTGGACGTGGCAAACTTCACTAATTCAGGTGTAGTTTGCGCTTCCTGTAACAACACCAGGTGCGCATCTTTACCAAAGTTGTTAAGAACTGATTTCCACTCGGCGCGCTGCTGCTTGAAGATGTTCCACACCAGTACGCGGATTTTTTCATCCGAACTTAACGGTACTCCCGCCGGAAAAGCCGGAGTCATGCCTGCAAACGACCCCGGAGGTAAAATTCTCTCCGCAGGCTGTCCGGCGACATAGCGCATGGCATAGGTATTCTTTCGCAATTTAGGCATCAAACCTCGATAACAGGAAACCAGCCCGACTGCGGCTGGTTCTTCTGTTATAGGGATTTTTGTAGACACTTTCAATGCAATTTGCCAGAAACCTTTAGCCTTCTACGCCAGGGCCGTTAGCGCGAAGCCCTGACTTATCAAGCCGGCCGCTAATTCCGACCAGTAAGAGCGCCACCAGCACAATCAGGGCGCCGATCCACGGCGTCTGGGCCAGACCATAATGCGCTACGATCTGCCCGCCAATCACCGAACCTAACGCAATGCCAATGTTAAATGCTGCAATATTCAGGCCAGAGGCAACGTCAACCGCGCCAGGAGTGTATTGCTCCGCTTTCTGCACCACGTACACCTGCAGTCCCGGAACGTTACCAAAAGCAAAGATCCCCATCACCAAAACCGTCGCCAGGGCAGCATAATGCACACTGGCCGTAAACTGAAAGATCGCCAGTAGCGCAGCCAGGGCGGCAAAAATCAGCTTCAGCGCGGGCACGGCGCCATGTTTATCCGCCAGCCTTCCGCCCCATACGTTACCTATCGCCACTGAAACACCGTAGCCCAGAAGGATCCAGCTGACGGCCGATGGGCTAAATCCGGCAAGATCCTGCATCATCGGCGCCAGGAAGGTAAATGCCGTAAATACGCCGCCATACCCCAGAGCAGTGATCGCGTAGATAATCAGTAAACGCGGATGGGTCAGAACCTTAAGCTGAGCGCGCAGACCCGCGCTGACGCGGCCCGGAATGTTACCAGGCACCAGAATAAGGCTGCTCATTAACGCGATTACGCCAAGAATAGACACGGCCAGGAATGTTTCACGCCAGCCAAAGTGTTGGCCAATGAAGGTGCCTAACGGCACGCCGGTCACCAGCGCAACGGTTAACCCGCCGAACATAATCGCAATCGCCGAGGCCGCTTTCTCCTTCGCGACCAGGCTGGTCGCAATTGTCGAACCGATCGAAAAGAATACCCCATGCGCCAGCCCGGTCAGCAGGCGCGCCAGAACCAGAGTCTCGTAACCCGGTGCCTGCCACGCCAGCAGATTGCCAGCGGTAAACAGCGCCATTAACGCCAGCAGTAGCTGCTTACGCGGCATACGCCCGGTCAGCGCGGTGAGCACAGGAGCCCCTATCGCTACGCCCAACGCATAGATAGAAACCAGCAGCCCTGCAGAGGGTAGCGAAATAGCTAGTTGCTCAGCAATGTCAGGCACCAGGCCCACAATGACAAATTCAGTCGTGCCAATCGCAAAGGCACCGATAGTTAAGGCAAGTAGCGCCAGCGGCATAATGTACTCCGTATCAACAGGATTAAGATGACACGTAGTATGAAGAGATGTT
This sequence comes from Klebsiella sp. K5-306, assembly GCF_051835185.1. NCBI lineage: Bacteria > Pseudomonadati > Pseudomonadota > Gammaproteobacteria > Enterobacterales > Enterobacteriaceae > Klebsiella > Klebsiella sp. K5-306. The sequence goes on along the minus strand of NZ_JAIFJY010000013.1, from coordinate 12,319 downwards.
TTAATAACAAAAATAGCCAAAGTATCAATAGAATTTTGCCACAGGTGCAACAATGAGAGCTACCTCAGAAGAAATCGCCATTTTTGTCGCCGTGGTAGAGAGCGGCAGTTTTAGTCGCGCTGCCGAACAGCTTGGTCAGGCTAATTCCGCCGTCAGCCGCGCGGTAAAAAAGCTGGAGTCAAAGCTCGGCGTCAGCCTGCTTAACCGTACTACCCGCCAGCTAAGCCTGACCGAAGAGGGCGAGCGTTATTTCCGCCGAGTGCAGGTTGTGCTTCAGGAGATGGCCGCCGCCGAAAATGAGCTTCTGGAAAGCCGAACGACGCCAAGAGGATTACTTCGCGTTGATGCCGCGACGCCGGTGATATTGCATTTTCTGATGCCTTTGATCAGGCCCTTCCGTGAGCGCTACCCGGAAATGAGCCTTTCGCTGGTCTCGTCAGAGACCTTTATCAATCTGATTGAGCGGAAAGTGGACGTCGCGATCCGCGCCGGCACGCTAACCGATTCCAGCCTGCGCGCCCGGCCGCTGTTCAATAGCTACCGCAAAATTATCGCCTCGCCGGACTATCTTGCCCGGCACGGAACGCCGCAAAGCGTCGCCGAGCTAAAACATCATCAGTGCCTCGGCTTTAGCGAGCCCGTATCCCTGAATACCTGGCCAGTTTCCTGCTGCGATGGCCAACTGCTGGAAATCGAAAGCGAGATATCTTCCAATAGCGGGGAAACGCTCAAGCAGCTGTGCCTGGCCGGTAACGGTATAGCCTGTCTGTCGGACTATATGGTGGATAAAGAAATTGCTGAAGGGGCGTTTGTCGAACTGCTGGCTGACAAACGGCTGCCGATTGAAATGCCGTTTAGCGCGGTGTACTACAGCGACAGGGCGGTAAGCACGCGGATCAGGGCTTTTATCGACTTTCTTAGTGAGCATGTAAAACAGCTCCCGCAGGAGCTGTAAGAGGGTTGTAGAGTACAGAGGGGGTTAGCTTAATCCCATTCAGGCGCCAGACCTTCGGGGCTAACCAGACGATCGTGACAGTCCAGCGCGGCGATCGCCAGGCGATCGTCTTCATCAAGCTGCAGCTCCTGAGCTTTCAGGTTGCTTGCCAGGTTTTCGCGCCTGGTCGAAGATGGGATCACCGCATAGCCTTCACCCATTGCCCACGCGAGGATAATCTGCGCCGGAGTGGCATTGTGTTTCGCCGCAATCCGGGCAATGGCTTCATCTTTTAACGCTTTACCATAAGCCAGAGTCATATAAGAGGTAATGTGGATGCCATGCTCAGAGGCCCAATCGACGACCTTACGATTTTGCAAATAAGGTGACAGTTCAATCTGGTTGGTCGCGATATTCTCTACCCCAACGGCAGCAATGGCGCGCTCCATCAGCGGAATAGTGAAGTTAGAGATACCCATCTGGCGAGTTAGTCCCTGGCGTTTCGCCTCCAGCAGAGCAGCCATATACTCTTCCACGGCAACCGCATCGTTTGGCGACGGCCAGTGGATCAGCGTGAGATCGACATATTCGGTACGCAGCTTCTGCAGACTCTCTTTCAGGCTTGCGATGAGCTTATCTTTGCTTAAATTTTCAATCCAGATCTTGGTGGTGATGAACAGTTCATCGCGCGCGACGCCGCTTTCTGCGATAGCCTGGCCCACGGCCGCTTCATTGTCATAGATTTGCGCGGTATCAATGGCGCGATAGCCCAGCTCAAGCGCTGTTTTTACAGATGCGATCACTACGTCATCTTTCAGACGGAAGGTCCCAAGACCAAATGCAGGGATTGTCATGATTTTCCTCATTATTTATCAATAGCGGTTAATGAGAAACATTATGACCAACGAGAGGATCGAGAAAAAGATCGTTTAACGCAGAGGATTTTTGCTAAAACAGCAATAATCAAATGGCGGGCTGAAAAAATCCTGGGCCAACTTTTCCCGTCTGTTTTTACTCTACCGCAGCCGACATCCTACTACTGAGGGTTCGGTTTCACTTCCGTGCTATCCAGCAAAATAGCGTAGCGGCTTAGCAACTGCTTAAAATGAAAATCAATCTGCATTTGCAGCACCGGTGAGAGACTTCCGGCTCGTACCTGAGCCTCCAGTTGCCTGAGCTGTTCTTCCAGCGGCGGCGTCTGTAACAGCTGCCGGATGCTGAAAATTGCCGATTTCAACTCAGAAGCGGTCATATACCGCCCCTTGCGTTCATCCAGCGCATCCAGCCTTAGCGAAAGCTGCCGTAGCTTCGCCTGCGCCTGGGCATAGCGCTGTAATTCAGGCACCGGCAGCGCGCTGGCTTCCCGCAGCTTGCGCCACTCGGCCCTCATCGCCTTAATTTGCGAATTATTCGGCCAGCGGCTTTCAAGGGCCAGGAGCAGCGCCTCTTCCTGGCGCAGGGGCCACAGCGGCGGCAGGTCATTCAGCCTCTTCAGCTGCGCGCGGGTCGTCGCCATTCCCTGCGCCCAGCTCAGCATCTTGTTGCCATCCCTCTCCGGCGCTGAGGGCAACGCCAACACCGACGTCGCGGTCTGTGCCTCCCGTAGGCCCATTTCTGGCGGGTTCAGCCATGACCAACCCCAGAAACCGCAACCTCCCAGGCAAACCATCGTCAGCATCCCGGCGATAAAACCGGGCCATACCCGCCGCTGGCGAGGACTCTCCGTAGTTTTCTTCAATAACAAGCTTTCGTCATGCTTTCGCGATGCCTGCGCTTCAGCGGTTTTTTTGGCCCCATTTTTTACATCTCTCGGCCAGGGGCGCTCCCTGGCGATTTTCTTCGCCGCCGTTTTTTCGCCCTGCGGCGCCAGCCGCTCCAGGCGCATCGCCGCATTTCGCAACTGAACGGCCAGTTGCTCCAGTTTTGACATATGCCAGACCTCGCACCGCCGCAGCACGTTCTCTATTTCCGTCAGGTGCTGGCTGCAGTGGTTAATCTGCGCCAGATCCTGATACTGAAGATCCTGCGCGCGCAGCGCCTGCTTCATCTTCTCGGCAAGCCACGCCAGCAGCGCGATCCTTGAATGGACCTGCAGCGGCCAGAAATCTCCCCAGCGCTGGCTTATCAATGCCGCGAGGGCATCCAGAGCGTCCACCATTCCTGCTATCCCATACTGCCGGGTCCTCGCCAGCGCGTAACAGACCAGCGTTTGCAACTCCACGCCGTTTTGCCGAAACAGAGCCAGACTCAGGCTCTCTACCCTGCCCCAGTCCACATCCGGCCGTGCCGGATGCGTAAGTTTGCCTATTTCGGCCTGCAGTTCGCCGGCCTCCCGAAAGGTACAGGGATCGCCGCCCGTGCGGAACGGGCTGATAAATGAAGAGTGCGGCGTCGTCATGTGCGCTCCTGTTGCTGCAAATAATGCATAATCGCCCGGCAATAGTGAGCGCATTGCATATTATGACTCCCTGAAAGAAGCCGCCGATCCTTTTCACTGCCTTGAGCTCGCGGCCATTCATGATTGAAATTAAACGTCGGCATTGGGTATAACGAAGCGATTTCCATACTATTTATCCTTTAGCGGAAACAGCCGCAGCTTGCTATTTATCTTCTCAATGGCGCGTGGTCAGGGTAAGCCGGGCAAAGTCTCTGTCGGCTTCTTATCGGCAGCGTATTTCGGCTTTGCAATAACGTCAGGATTGGCGCCTTTAAACTCGATACCGGGTGAGTTCTCAGTCTTTATATTGCGTATCACACAGTACTGCCGCCCGCGCAGGATCCATCGCCACCAGCGCCGCCAGCAGATTTTCCATTTTCCGCGCCAGATGGGCTTTATCTGCATAGCGGTGCGCCCGCAGGCGCAGCAGCTTCAGCTGTCGTGCCGTGACTTCGAAAATTAACTCCGGCTCCCATTGTGTCAACGTCAGCCCCTGCGCAGCGCCATGCAGCTCTTCCAGCAGCAGCAGCGCCATTTCGCTTTTACCGTACTGCTCCGCTATGCGAGCCATCAACAGACGCAACAGCAAACGCTGGCGTGCCGTGACAATCCCCGCACGGGACTGGAGCCAGCCCAGCGCAGCATCAACGCCCTCGCGGTCCGCCAGCGCCAGCGCCTCCGGTTCCAGCGCCAGCACATCGTTGTCCGGCTCTTCCACCGGGGCCGTTGGCGTCCTGCTAAGCCAGTTCCCCTCATCTTGCGGCAGCACCTGCCGGGTAATCCAACTGCGGGTCACCTCATCGGCAAACGGCGTGCCGTCGTTCCACGCCAGGCTCTCCAGCCCAGGTAAACGCTCAAGCAACAGCATCAGGTCCTGGCGGATAATTGCCGTCCACTTGTCCCACGGCGCGCCCGCTTTGCCCAGCGCCTGATACAAATACCATTGAATATCGAACCAGAAATGATTGACCCCGGCGCTGAACATCAGGTCGGCCTGTTCCAGCAGCTCGGTCCAGTTCTGTTGCGAGTACAAACGTTTAAGCTGAGTACGTGACTCGCTACGCGGCGGAGCCAGCCGGGTTCTGCCGTCCACATCAGGCGGCAGTTCATGCACGGTGTCCCAGCGCAGAGTTTTCATCAACCGATGCGCCGCCAGCCAGCCCTGCGGCTGCGCGTTCAGGTAGCGGGCCAGCGCTTTTGCCTGATCCAGCAGGTCGCGCCCGGAACTGATGGACTGTATCTGTAGCGAATTTGTCGGAGGTGAAGCGGTTGCCGCGCTGTTCTGCGGCACCACCGCGTTCATCCCGCCCGACTGCGCCAGCCGCGACTCCAGCGCCTGGATCAGCGGTATCAGGGATGGCGGCTGTTGTTCTTCCGGCCATGTAGAAAAAAAAGCGTCCAGCAGATTGAGAGCCGCGACAATATTGGCAAAGTCTTCTTTTGCCACTTCCGGGTAACGCGCCAGGCTGTAGAGTATCTTTTCGCCAGTTAACCATTCCAGCGCCATTTTCCGGCCCGCCGGACGAGAGGGAAGCAGTTGCGTTCCGAAACGCTGGACCAGCCCAGCCAGTAGGGCGAGACCTTCCGCTAATCCGCGTTCGCCGTCGCGGTGCAATCGCGCCCAGATATAGCAGGTGGCGATGCGTACATCTTTTGCCTGAGTGAGCAGCAGGGATTCCGCAAGCTGACAAATCAGAGCGGTATCCGCGCCGGAAAGCTTATTCAGCTCGTCGCGCATCAGCTGGAAATCGTCGTGGTAGACGGGGTCTCTCCCGACCGGAGACTCCGTCGTCACTGGCAGCAGCCACGTCTGCCACAGCGCCGCCTGTTGTTGTCCTGCCTCAAGCGCATTCCGATCGGGAAAACAGCTGCGGGTTAACTGCTGCAGTAATTCACTCATTCGCATCGCCCCCTCACTTAGGCTATCGGTTATGATTTTTTCCGGTCCGGAATATTTTCCCGGCGAGGGGAAGGCTTGCATCACTATCGGCCATGACGGGTTTCGGGATGAACGGGAAACGGCAGTCGTAACGCCCAGAGCGCAGCGCATTCATCGCCGTCCCCGTTATTCCGTATCTAATTCCAGCACGATACCGTCCTCTTGACTCCAGCCGAGCGCCAGCAGCCTGGGTTGCCGTTGCGCCGCCTGATTCGCCAGCAGCTGCTGGCTCAGTACAGGCAGAATCTGCTGGTTCAGTAAGCTGTCGATATTACGCGCGCCGGTATCCGGCAGCAGACAGGAGGAGGCCAGTTGATCGTAAAGACTGGCCCCGATCACCGTCTCCATACCGTAGTGTTCGCGCAGGCGGCGGCTCACTGCCGCCAGCTTCATTTCCACAATGGACCGCATCGCCTCCCACCCGAGAGGGCGGTAAATTACCGTTTGGAAACGCGCCAGCAGCGCAGGCTGGAAGTGCTCCCGCAACAGCGGATACAGCAGTTCCTGCAGATCCCCGTCCGTGGCCGCCGGCCTCTTTTCCAGCAGTTGTATAATGTGATCGCTTCCGAGATTAGCGGTCATCAGGATAATGGTGTTGCGAAAGTCGATTTCCCTGCCTTCCCCATCGCGCATAAAACCGCGATCGAACACCTGGTAAAAAAGGTTCATGACGTCGCGGTGCGCCTTTTCTACCTCGTCGAGCAGAACCAGACTATACGGACGTTTTCTGACGGCTTCCGTCAATACGCCACCCTGGCCGAAGCCAACATAACCCGGCGGCGCTCCCTTGAGCTGAGAAACCGTATGTGGTTCCTGATACTCTGAGAGATTGATGGTAATAAGCGACTTTTCGCCGCCGAACAGCGCATCCGCCATCGCCAGCGCAGTTTCGGTCTTACCGGTGCCGCCAGGACCGGTCAGCAGAAATACGCCCTGCGGGCCATTTTCCGGCGTGAGCCCGGTTTTTGCCGCCCGCAACCGCTGCGCAATAGCCTTTAGCGCACCATCCTGGCCTACCACCCGCCTGGCGAGCATCTGTTCCATATTCAGCAGCTCGCTCTGCTCATCTTTCAGCAGGGAAGTGAGCGGTACGCCGGTCCAGTCAGCTACGACGGTAGCGATGGCCCGGGCATCCACATCCAGCGCCAGCAATGGCGTTAATCCCTGTTGCAATAGCAGCTGCTGTTGTAGTTGAGGTAACCGTTCACTGTCCGGACTTTCCCGGCGTAGCGCTATAATCTGCTGCATCAGCGCTTTTTCTTGTTGGTACTGATACTCCAGCTGATCCGCCTTTTGCTGGAGTTGATCCCGCTGGTCGGCGAGCTCTGCCAGTCGAGCCTGCGCGGATGCAGGATAAAACGCGCGATCCTTTTCAAGCGCCTTCTGCTCAATATCCAGCGCGGCCAGATATCCCTGAAGCTGAGTTAACGGCTCCGGCAGGGTATCAAGACTCATCCGGACACGCGCCCCGGCAGTGTCCAGCAGATCTACCGCCTTGTCAGGCAGCTGGCGTCCGGACAGATAACGCCGCGACAGACGTACCGCGGCCTGAATGGCGCTATCCTGGATGTGTACCCCATGGTGCTCCGCGTAGCGGGTCTTCAGCCCGCGCAGCATCAGGCAGGCCGTGTCCTCATCAGGCTCGTCCACTTTGACCAATTGAAAACGGCGGTCCAGAGCGGCATCGCGCTCAAAATATTGTTTGTACTCGCTCCAGGTCGTCGCTGCGATAGTGCGTAGCTCACCGCGGGCCAAAGCAGGTTTCAGTAAATTAGCCGCATCTGCGCCGCCCGCAGGATTTCCCGCGCCGATGATAGTATGGGCTTCATCGATAAACAGCAGCACCGGCTCCGGCGATGCCTGCACCGCGTCGATGACGTTTTTTAGCCGCTGCTCGAATTCCCCCTTAACGCCAGCCCCTGCCTGTAGCCGCCCCAGATCCAGCGAGTGAATATGCACGGTTTTCAGGCTATCCGGCACGTTGCCATCTACAATACGCAGCGCCAGCCCTTCCACCAGCGCGGTTTTGCCGACGCCAGGCTCGCCCACAAGCAGCGGATTGTTCTTGCGACGGCGCGACAGAATATCCACCATCTGGCGGATCTCAACATCTCGGCCGAACACCGGATCGATCTGGCCCATCCGGGCCTTTTCTGTAATATTCGCGGTGAAACGTTTAAGGACCGCTCGATGCGCATCATCTTGTCTATCATCCGCCGCAAGCGCAGAAGAATTTGCACTTATATCTTCCGCCAGCGGTTCGCCAGCCTGCCTTTGCCGTACCGGACACTCTTCCGACTGCTCGTCCAGTAGCGCGCGCAGCCGCCCTAACTGGACGCGACCCACGCTCAACAACACCCACAGATCGTCGCAAGCCAGCAGTTCGGGCTTCTCCGTCAGCGCCATCAGCAAGTGCTGACTACGGATCTGCGGCTCGTTGCTCTCCAGCGAAGCGAACAACCATGCCTGCGTCATCAGCGCCGTCAGGCGTCCAGAAAGCTGCGGACGCTCACGTACCGAGCGTGGAAGCGTTTCAAGATGCCCCAGCAACGCTTGCCAGAGAATCTCCATATCCCACTCATAGCGCCGGGCAACGACGGTGATATCCCCTTCTCCCTGTTCCAGCAGCTTCAACAACCAGTGCTCAATAGTAATCTCGGCGTGAGCGCGGGTCTGGCACAGCGATGCGGCGGCGTCCAGCGCGCGGGCGCAGAACGGGTTGAGGCGGCGTAGCAGTGCAGCTGGCTGGTTTACGGTCATAGATATCCCTTCTTCAATGTAGTGGTTTTTCCTTTACTGAATCCTGTTCAGGCACGCTACCGCCCGTAGCCGTAACCCTGTGCCTGGCAGGTTTCTGTCAGAATGTGATAGGGTTTGCCTCACCGGAAGGACCGGCTTATCAGCAAATACGCATAAAAAAGCAGACAGTTGCCTGTCTGCCGCGGTTATCAGGCCGAAGGACGTTCATTCCATGCATCGGAATGAATGATGTTTCCGTCCTTGTAGGTCCAGGTAATCTTTTCGTAACGGAATTCGATACGCTCCAGATGATTGTGCCTCTCGCGCGCAGGATCCTTAATGTCGTGCATCAGCGGAGCCACTCTGACCAGCTTGACGTTATCCAGCGTAATGTTGAAATACTCAACTTCCTGACCGGCGTCATTTATCCGGTAAAACTTGAACTCTGCCGTTTTCAGAGTCTGACCCGTCGTGACGGCCTTGTAGAGATACGGGCTGGATACGTCGATTTCCTTAGTGAAGGTAAATGGCTTATGGGTACGGGTGCCGGTCAGTTTGCCGGTATTGTTATCCGTCGGGATATACACATCGTGGTCCAGCGCCACGACCTCGATGCTGCCCTCACGTCCCTGTACGTCTACGGAACCTTTTATATCCGCGCCACCGTCATCTTTCAGCCAAAGGTAAGCAGGTATTGCCATGAGAATTACTCTCCTTGTTAGTGTTATTGAGGTACCGCCGCCTCCGACGGTATGTTCTGCTCCGCGCCCACCGTATTCTCTTCCGCACGCGTATTCAGGTCGCAAGCAGAAGAGAGCCCATCTGATACTTCCGTACCATCAACGTATCGTTGGGGAAACACAGGCGCAGGAATGGCATCTTTAAGTTTTTTCAACGCCAGCACCGCGCTATCTAACGCCACAGCAGCCACTCCGATGGAGGGCAGATGGCGAGTTGAGCAATGCCATTATTACTGAAGGTTTCCCAACGAAACGCCGCTGAGAGGAAGGTCGATCTCCTCAGCCCGCAGCAGACGAGAGGTTTTCATCGCGCCGGCGGCTTACGATTTAGCCTTCGGCATTTGCGATACCAGCGACAGGCTGATATCCATTCCTTCAATCTGAAAATGCGGCACGGCATAAAGCCTGATACGGAAGAAGCCCGGATTGTCCTCAATATCTTCCACAACCACCTTTCCATCGCGTAGCGGGTGCGATGCCTGAAGCGCATCACCAGGATCGGTCATTTCCGTCACCAGGTTACGCAGCCAGGTATTAAGCTCCAGTTCCAGCAAACGTCGGTCTTTGGTGGTACCGATATTCTCGCGCTGAATAATCTTCAGATAGTGCGCAATTCGCGACAGCAGAAAGACATACGGCAGGCGGGCATTAATGCGGCTGTTAGCAGTGGCATCCGCCGTCTCATACAGCGCCGGTTTCTGTGCCGAGTTAGCCGAAAAGAAGCATGCGTAATCACGATTTTTGTAATAAGAGAGTGGAATAAATCCAAGGTTGGCAAATTCGAATTCACGGGTCTCCGGGATCATCACCTCCGAGGGGATCTTGATCTGATTGCCGGTACCGAGGTCGTAAAGATGGATCGGTAAATCGGTGACTGCTCCCCCCGCCTGCGGTCCGCGTATTTGTACGCACCAGCCGTTGTTAACAAAGCTTTTCACCATATTCGCCGCAAAGGCGAATGACGCGTTGGTCCAGAGATATTTTTCGTGATCGGGCCCTTTCACCTCTTCCACATAGTTGAAACTGCGGACGGGAATCGTATCCGGGTCATACGGCAGACGGCCAAGTACACGGGGCATTACAAGACCGATATAGCGGGAATCATCAGTGTCGCGAAAACTTTTCCATTTGATATATTCGGCACGATCGAAATAACTACCGATATCTTTTATGGCAGCCACCTCTTCCATTGAGTTTTTAAGGAAGAATTCAGGTCCGACGGAACCAATAAACGGCATATGCGAAGCCGCGGCCACACGAGAGATATTACGCAGCAACGCGATGTCCTGCGGGCTGTTATCAAACTCATAGCTGGAAATCACTGAGGCTATTGGCTCGCCGCCGGGAGTGTCATATTCCTGCACATAAGTGTGGTGATAAAGCCCGCTCTGGACAATTTCCGGCGCATCATCAAAGTCCTGACGTAAGTCTTCCTTGCTGACATCCAGAAGCTCAATTTTGGTATTCTTTCGAGGGTCGGTTCGCTGGACGAGAAACCACAGGCCGCGCCAGAGCGATTCGAGCGCCTGAAAGTCCGGGTGGTGCATCACGGCATCCAGCTGCTGGCTGATTTTTCGATCCAGCTCGCTGATATGAAAATCCAGCAGTGATTTATCTAACTTTTCAACATTTTTTCCGGATTTCGCCACGCAGGAAAGCAGTACCTGAATGGCTGCAGAGACCCTCTCCTCCGTTGATGCTTCCGCCATTGCTTCACTATCTTGCCACTCTCCGAGTTGTTTCAGAGAAGAAACCGGCGTCAGGTGAATTTTTTTAAACAGAGACTGATAAACATTTTCTCTGGTCACAGCCTGCGCCTGCGCTACCGGTGCGTCATGTTCTTGTACAGACATCAGCATGCCCTCCTCTTCATTTCCTTGATGAACCGTATTTATTCCGGTCGTTGTCCATTACTTTTTTACGGTGCGAGTGCCGTTAGCTCTGCGCGTAGTTCACTACTCATCGCAGGATCTTTCATAATCTTTTCCAGTTCACGACGGAACTCGACGTTATCCAGCAAGTTGGATTTGAGATCGCGTAGTAAATTACGCATAGAAATCAATGCACGAAGCGATGGGATATTGCGAGCAACCTGTTCTGGTTCAAAATCTTTGACGCTACCAAAGTTAAGTTTAATATTTTCTACCCGGGCTTCTCCTGACAGAGTGCTTTCGACCAGCAAATCGACCGTAGGTAAGAGTTCAGCCATTACGCTATCAAAATTGTTTTTATTGATATTTATTTTATTTCTTTCAGATAAAGACCGTTGTTCTTTTCCGTTACTAAAATCACCTACCGCAAGTAACTTTAACGGTAACTCGCTTTTCTTTCCCGCCCCGCCAGTGTGAAGATCCAATTGAAGATTAACTCGAGATTTTGGCACCTCATTTTGAAAACTGTTACCCATATTACTCCTCCTCAGGATATATACCCACCAGACAGTGAGCAAAAACAAAATATCACCTCACCAATACAAATTGCAATAATTGAAGATAGATGCACTACGGTCTCGATTAATATTATACTTGCAAAGAAGTCTTTATATATCACAGAAAGCTCTCAACTAAAACAAACTTCAAAAACCTTCACAATTAAAAAATACCACTTAAAAAACAAAGGGATTAACTATGATTCATATGAATTTATAGTACTCCATCTCATTCTTAAAGTTCTTAACATGAAATTCAATGCTAGCTGACCACTCTGAAAAATATATTTTCACTCCATTAAATAATAACTATAAACGCTAATAAATGATATAAATCACATTAATGAATCAGTTCATCATCGTAATATAATAAACATTTAAGCGAAATGTATTCCCGGGATAGATATATCAAACGTTATTAAAATTAAAAAAGTTAGTTCCATTTTAAATCATTCTGTATTAAATGAATAAAATGATGCAGCCTGATACCAAATAACAGCTTCGAGGACCGCGAATGTTCCGCCGGAAAGAGCTCCTGAAGCGGCGACAAAAAGTAAAAAGGCCGGAGAACATATCTATGTTCTCCGGCCTTGCAAGCGGCGATCGTTGTACGATGACAGGCACATTACGATTGGCGATCCGCCTGCCTGACAGACTGCCGGGCCTGTAATTTTTCAGCCCGCGTTAAGCGTTAAGCGTTAAGCGTTAAGCGTTAAGCGTTAAGCATTAAGCATTAATGATAGATTGTCGTAGATGTAATCTGCAATTACTTTAGGTCCAACAACGATCTGCATACAAAAACAAAAAAACCGCAAGTCACGTCAATGACTTGCGGTTCTATGTAATAAGTGGCGGAACGGACGGGACTCGAACCCGCGACCCCCTGCGTGACAGGCAGGTATTCTAACCGACTGAACTACCGCTCCACCGAATACTTCTGTAACCACCGGATTTATGCACCGGCTTACTACTTAATTTGATGCCTGGCAGTTCCCTACTCTCACATGGGGAGACCCCACACTACCATCGGCGCTACGGCGTTTCACTTCTGAGTTCGGCATGGGGTCAGGTGGGACCACCGCGCTGTCGCCGCCAGGCAAAT